>JADGQE010000191.1 GCA_017882055.1 Thermoflexales bacterium | reverse complement strand
ATAACCACCGAACGAATGAAGTCGATCTGGAGAGGATGCTCGCGGCACTTGGCACACAGCCGATGAGGGACATTGGGTTCGCCACATTTGGCGCACATCGGGGCATAAACGGGAAGCAGACCAGACTGGCAAGTCTCGCACCACGGGCTGCCGATCGTGCCACAGCCACCACAGCGCGGGGGATACAGTGCACCCAGCAAACTGTGCCAGAGTCTCCGCCCTTGCGTTTCGAGATTCACTAAGCCACGCAGATCCGATCGATGAGACATGGCATCTGGCTGAATCGCAGACAAAAATGATACTGCGTAGACTTTAGAACAGCAACGGGACCTATAAGCCTGACAGGTTGGTGGCCATCACCTGCAAGACAGCCGGACCCAGCAGTACAACCCAGATCGACGGGAAGATCAGGAAAACCATCGGGAACAGCATTTTGACCGGAGCCTGATGCGCTTTCTCTTCCGCGCGCTGGCGGCGGCGCACCCGCATCTGATCAGACTGAATCCGCAGCACTTTGGCCATGCTCACGCCCAGCTGTTCCGATTGAATGATAGCGGCGATGAAGCTGGTCACATCCGATATATCCATGCGTTCGGCCATATCGCGCAAAGCTTCGCGCCGGATTTTACCCAAACGAATCTCATGCAGCACCCGCGCAAAAGCGCGGCTGAGCTCATCCTCCCACTTCTCGGCAACTTTCTGCATGGCCTGATCAAAGCCCAGGCCCGCCTCCACGCAGATGGTCAACAGATCGAGCGCGTCCGGCAAAGATTTGATGATCGAGCCTTTTCGGTTTCGAATCTTGCTGCCCAGCCACAAGGCCGGAAGCATGAAACCTAGCACAGTGAACAGCGCCGTCATGCCAAACTGAGCGGCAGGCTCCGCCTTGGCCACAAACGTCAGCAGCAAAAAGATCAATAGGCCCAGGACAATCGCCGCGATCAGGCGGATACCGAAGAATTCGGAGGGCGACCAGTTATTCGGGTTACCCGCCAGATCGAGCTTGTGGCGAGTGGATTCCAGCGTTCGAGCCGGTGTGAAGCGCACCATGAATTCAGACGAACGCTGTACCAGGGGCAACAGTACGCGTTCGCTAAACGGCATCGACATCTCGATTTCTTCGAGGCTGGCCGGCTGTTCACGCATACTGTACTCAGCCAGACGGGCCTGCAGTGAATCAGACGATTTACGCGATCCGCGGCCGACAACCAGAATCAGCACCAGCACCGCGACCACGATTAGAATGATTACGACAGGAGACATGGTTTACCTCCCAGGATCGCCCTCCCCTTGATTATACTTCAATATTGACGATCTTCTGAATCGCAATAAAGCCAGTAGCGATCATCAACAGGCTGCACACGATCATCGCCCAGCCGCACCAGCCACTGCTAAACATTCTGGAGATGTAAGGCTTATTGACACAGAACAGAACCAGGCCCAGTGCAATCGGCAGAAAACTGATCACATAGCCGGAATATCGACCCTGGGCCGTCAGCGTCCGAACCTCACCTTTGATGCGGACCCGTTCGCGAATGGTGTGGCTGATCACATCCAGAATCTCCGCCAGGTTGCCGCCGACCTCACGCTGAACGTTGATGGCCGTCACCAGCAAATCTAAGTCATCGCTCTTGATCCGGCGCAGCATATTGGTCAAGCCCTGTTCGAAGGTCACGCCCAGTTGCACTTCCTGCACGACCCGCGCAAATTCTGCAGCGATTGGCACAGGCATTTCCTTTGCCACAGACTCCATGGCTTGCATAACGCTATAACCAGAGCGCAAACCATTGACCATCAAATTCAGCGCATCGCTCAACTGATCATTAAAAGTATTCAACCGCTTGCCTTGCCGAAAAGACAAAAACCAGCGCGGAGCAAACCAGCCAATGACAGCCATGAGAATGGCCAGCACAATCGTACCGCCCAGAACTTGGCCCGCGACGCCCATGACCAATGCTACCATGACCTGCACCGCAATAAATTCGCCGGGCGTCAATTTGAGATCGGCGCGAGCCAGCTGAGTGGCCAGGTTCTCGGCTGCTTTTCGCCCGGCCAGCGCCCGATTCAATGAGTCGGCGATCGGCGTAGATTTCTTCTTGGATTCCGGCTGATTGGCCTTTTCATCTTCACTGGCGCCCGCGAACCGCTCCAGGCGCTGCTCAACTGTGCCCCGGCCGCGCAACGACACGACAATGCCTATCACCAACATCAGAATTGCCAGGCCACCGATGATATAGACAAACGGACTCATAGCCCACACTCCGTCACGTTCTCGTGAACCATTAAGGTCTAGAAGCGGCCGCCCGATCGCGAGCCAATTCCAAAAATACTAGGCGGCAATCGAATGCCGGCATCTTCAATCTTTTCCATGAATTTGGGCCGCAAACCGGTCGGTACCAGCCGGCCGATGATTTTGCCATCCTCAATGCCGGTCTTCTCGAAAACGAAAATATCTGACATGGTGATCACTTCGCCTTCCATGCCCTGGACTTCCGAGATGTTAATCACCCGGCGCGAGCCATCTCGCATACGCGCCTGCTGAACAATCACATCAATGGCCGAAGAGATTTGCTCGCGAATGGCACGGTGAGGCAGTTCCATACCGGCCATCAGCACCATCGTTTCCATACGAGCCAGTGCATCGCGCGGCGAGTTCGCGTGGAGCGTCGTCAGCGATCCATCGTGGCCGGTGTTCATGGCCTGCAGCATATCCAGCGCCTCCGACCCACGGCACTCACCGACGATGATCCGCTCGGGGCGCATACGCAGAGAGTTGATCACGAGGTCCCGAATCGAAACCTCACCGCGGCCTTCAATATTGGGCGGGCGCGATTCAAGCGTCACGACGTGTTCCTGCCGCAGCTGCAATTCGGCCGCATTTTCGATCGTGACAATGCGTTCGTCATTAGGGATGAAGCCCGACAAGATATTCAGCAAAGTGGTCTTGCCGGAGCCGGTACCGCCCGATACCAACATATTGAGCCGGGACTGCACACAGGCCTTTAGAAATTCGACGGCTTCCGCGCTGATCGAACCATTTTGGATGATCTGCTCGATGGTTAACGGAATCTTAAAGAATTTTCGGATGGTGATGATGGGGCCGACCAGCGAGATAGGCGGGATGACGGCATTCACGCGGCTGCCGTCCGGCAGGCGGGCATCGACATACGGTTGCGATTCATCAATGCGCCGGCCCAGCGGAGCGACGATGCGATCGATGATGCGCATCACATGATCGTTGCTCTCAAATTGGGCCGTGGTACGTTCCAACTTGCCATGTCGCTCGATGTAGATGTTCTTGGGGCCATTGACCATGATTTCGGTAATGGTCTCGTCCGCCAGGTAGGGTTCAAGCGGGCCAAAGCCCAGAATCTCGGCAACGATCTGCTCGAACAGCCGCTGACGCTCGACCCGGCTCAAGATGATGTTTTCTTCACCCAGTACGGTATCATACAGCCCTTCGATCGTGCTGCGGACTTCATCGGTCTTGCTGACATCCAGCGAGGGATCCATTTCAGCCAGCAGTTTATTCTGAACGCGCGTCTTCAAATCGAGATAAGCATCCCGCACCGGCGAGTTTGTGGCGGGAGCGCGCTTCAATCGCATTTCGGCCAGCCGCGATTGTTCCGCACCGCCACCGCCGGCTGCGGGTGGAGTGGATCGGCCGGGGACGGCCGGTTGAGATGGTTGTTGCTGGCTCTTCTCAATACGCTTAAGCAGTGACACGTTTCAATCCTCCCTCATATCCAACAAACCGCCAACCCGTCAACGCGAGAACAAACTTGTCTTTTTACGCGCAGTCTCTTCGTCAGGTCGACCGCCGGCGACACCGATTGGCCTTTCAAATTCATTGACCAGCAATTCGGCCAGCTGCTGAAGCGCCTGTCCAATCGGCTTGGTACGCGCATCCATCATGAAAGGCACGCCGCGATTGATCGAATTCAGAACGATCACTTCATCCAGGGGAATCTGTGCGGCGACGGGATGCCGAATGTTGTCTTCGATCATCTGCGCCGTGATGCCGCTGCGCTTATCCATCTTATTGAGAACCAGCATAATCTTATTGAGCGGATAATTGAGCGCATCGGTAATCTCAAAGAACAGCCGAGCATTCTTGATGGCAGGAATATCAGGCGTTGCGATCAGTATGATTCGATCCGCCAGATCGAACACATTCAAGATCATGTCGTTGATGGCAGTGGGCGTATCGACAACCACATAGTCATACAGATTACACAGTTCAGAAAGAATACGCTTCATGTGATCAGGCAACACGAGATCAGCCATCTCTGGCCGAGGCGGCGCCAGTAACGCTTTGATACCTGACGTATGCGCTAAAGTGACTGTATTGAGAGAGTCCGGATCGAAATCGTCCATCGATTGACTGAGATCAGTGATATTGCGGCTGGGCTGGAGATTGAGCAAAACGCCGATATCACCGAATTGCAGACTAGCGTCGACCAGAACAACTTTCGTATCAGGGCGCTGCTGAAGCGCGACAGACAGATTGGTAGCCACGGCAGTTGTACCGATACCGCCCTTAGGCCCAAACACCACGACGATGACGCCCTCGTGCTTCGATGACACAGGGGCGGGCACGCTCCCTCGCCCGGCCTGTGACTGAGATTGCGCCGCAACCGGCGCAGCCGAGATACTGGCCGCCCGCGATTGTCCCATGCGATACACACGCCGGATCGTCGAGACCAGCTCATCGCTGGTGAATGGCTTGGTCAGGAAGTCGCGCGCGCCAGCCAGCATCGATCGCCGCAGGTAATCGGCCTCGCTCTGAACCGACATCATGATGACCTGAGCCACGGGGACATCGCGGGTGATAGATTCAACCGCTGTGATGCCGTCCATGTCCGGCATATTGATGTCCATGAGAACAATGTTCGGCTGTAAGTCCCGAGCGAGCTGGATGCCTTCGCGGCCGGTGCCCGCGACACCCACTACCTCGACATCACTCTCAAACGCCAGCAGCTTGCGGACATTCTCACGAGTCTCAGGAATATCGTCGACGATGAGGATTCGGATTTTGTCCGAACCAGGAGCCATAGCTAGACTGCCTCTCTAAAATGACTTTGGCTTCAACCACAACGAGAATACTTAAGGCACTTTACGGCGCGCCAGCCGGTTTCGGCGCAATGACCGAATTGACCTTAGGCGGAATGGTGATATTGAAATTGGTCAAGATATACGCATAGGACACCGAATCGGTTGACACGGGCGCGTTATCGCCAGCGCCACGCAACGCCAAATTGACTGTGACATTCGATTCACGCAGCCATTGAACGATCAACGCCTGTTGCTGATCCACGAGCAGGATCAACATATTTGGACGCGGCGGCGTCGGGACAGGTGTTCCCCCTGCCTGAGGAGTTGCCGCACTCTGGTCGGCCGGGAGCGTCGGCATCCCGCGCGGCAATCGACCATCAGCCGGCCATGCACCTACATGCATCACTTCGATATTCTGCAAGGTCAGCTGGGAGACCAGGCGCGGCTGCACCTTCGCGCTAGCTTGTTCTGCAAGGACTTTCGCCACAGCATCGGCATTGGGCATGCCGGCAGCCACCAGCTCGTCCTGCAAGTCACGGTTGAAAGGAATGACCGGATACTGACCTTCCTGGTTCACATCCAGGATAGAGAAGGACACGAGCATATCAACCCGATCGCCCGCGCCCACCGCATAGCCGACGCTGGTGATCTGATCAATGGGGAAGGCAATCGCGACTTTGCCGGACGGAATAAACAGAGAGGCATCATTGCCAATCGCCGCCAGGTTCTGGGGATCGTCGGTGACCATTGTTCGAAGCACCGGTTGCCCATTGAAGATATCGGTGCGAGCGCGTTTGCCGATCACATCTTCCAGCCTGGTAAATAACAAATCTTTGGGGGGCAAGTTATTATCAGGAGTTTTGCGTAAGACAACATAGTCCTTCTGCCCAATGATCCTGCCTCGAGGAATGTCATTCACCGCAACGACGATCTCGGTCATAGGCGGTTCCGGCGTCGGCTGAGGTGTTTGCACAGCTGGAGTGCCTCCTCCGGTCCCACCCCCACCTTGCTGAATCAATATGATCGCCAAAGCCCCAAGTAGCAAGACGATGCCTAGAAAGATAAATATCCGACTGCGATTCATAAGTCATCTTCCTCCGAGGGAATATGAGCTCCACTACTCGCAGGCCGTGCCTGCAAGGGTTGCCATGTAACACCGATCGGAACAACTACCATGGCCAATATACCACTAAAGAACCGCTTTTCAAATCCGCCTCCAGTACGGGGCAATTGTGAGCAATGAAATCTGGCATGGATTGAGGAGAGACTGTGGTTGTGCTTGTGCGGATATTCTCACACGTTTCATCGCTCGTACATGCTCCTATAGTGGAGTTGATTCATTGTAGCAGAATTGTTCACCCAAGGCAACTGGAGGTCAAGCCATGTGTGCACGCAAAAGATGTCAGCCGCATCTTGCGCCTCGCTGCGCAGTCGAAGGAGCGGCTGACTCGAAAACTGCCTGACAAACTTTGCATGCACACTCAAGCCGTGCAATTGAACCTCAGCCTGAAAATCTGCGCTCATCGTCCGTATACGATCGTGAGGTAAAGCAGTGTGATCTCGTCACGCATCACCGGAATGCCATCGCCTAACGTGCGCAACGCTTATCAGACACAGAGATTTACTCTATGTGTCGCGCCACAGACATTGTGTTCCGAAATTGCCCCTGAATCAAATTGAAAATCGTGGCCATGTATTGGGGAAACCCGGTCTTGATCATCGCTCAAAACACAGAACCCTCTCATTGCTGAGAGGGTTCCGGATGAATTTGGGCTTCGGCCGACGACGATACTAGACGTTCCCGTAGATGTTCGAGAAGATGTTGCCGAGGGCTGGGCCAAGCAAGGCCAAAATAACGATCACCACAATGGCCACTAGAACAAGAATCAACGCATACTCAACCAAGCCCTGCCCTTCCTCACGCGGTAGATACAACATTGGAATTACCTCCTTTTAGATTTTTTACTTTTCAAACTGATTACTAGACGAAATATATCACTCTAACCATTTTGAAACAATAGGACAATAGTAATGCCGACCCTTATGCACAAAGCCAACATCACATTGAATTGGCGCTACGTTGGATGTATGTTTGTATCGTGACTCAAAGATGTTGTCAGGTAACATCCCTGGAAATGACAGTCATCGATTGACGAGCCGCGAGTATAATCAGAATTAAGCGCGGCTTGAAGCATTCGCTTTAATAACCTTCTCAAGGACTCCAACGTGAACGACAATCAGATCATCCGAAAATATGAAAAAGCCGGAACGTGGATCGGTTTCATCGCGCGGGCGCGTTTGTGTTATCATCTTCCCCATGGACTCGCTCGAAGGCGTCGTCGAACGCATCACCTACTACAACGCAGAGAATGGCTACAC
>JADGQE010000190.1 GCA_017882055.1 Thermoflexales bacterium | reverse complement strand
TTTGGCGGAAGCAGCTCTGTCTTTGATCACATCCACCAGCGCATGCAAGCCTAGCAGATAGCTCCGCCAGCCAAAGCCGCCGATGATGCCGACACTGGCTGCCGCCGTAACCGATCGATGCCGGAACTCCTCGCGCGCGTGAATGTTGGACAAGTGCACTTCCACCACTGGCAGTCCGATCGATTTGATCGCATCATGCAGCGCGATCGAGGTATGCGTGTAGCCGCCCGGATTGAATACTACGCCATCGGCCCAACTGCGTGCAGCGTGCAGCGCATCGATCAAAGCACCCTCGTGATTGGACTGCGCCGAACGCACCTCCGCAAGGCCAAGCGCTTCGCCCTCAGCCCGCAGCGCCGCGTCGATGTCGGCCAGCGTAGTCGCACCGTAGATCTGCGGCTCACGCGTGCCCAGCAAATTCAAATTCGGTCCGTGCAAAACGAGGATCTTCATACCGCCTCCTTGAAGGCACTTTACCACTAAGTCACCAGGTATTTTAGTGGCTTCGTGGTTAGAGACTATTCACGCACGGCATTCAGTGCCTCGACCACTAGCTCGTCTTTGACATCGACGCCGATCAACACGTCGCCCACGCTTCGCGGCAGCGCGAACTTGATGCGCCCGCCTTTCTTCTTTTTATCCGATTGCAGGAGCGTCATGATCGTTTCCAGATCGAGATCGTGGTAGCGCGTCGGCAGATCGACTTTTGCGATGACGGCTTCGATCCGATCGCTCAGCCCCGGCTGCGCCAGTCCGAGCCGCTCCGCAATCTTGGCTTCGGCGATCAGACCGATGCCGATCGCTTCGCCATGCCGCAGCGCGAATTTCGACGCGGCTTCGATCCCGTGCCCGATCGTGTGGCCCAGATTCAACGCGGCGCGTCGTCCCGCCTCGAACGGATCTTCGATTACGACCTCGACCTTTACGCGCAGCGCCCGCCGGATCATCTCACTCAGATCACCTGAACCGTGTTCGATCATCTCGAACAGTTCAGGATCGGCGATGACGCCGGCCTTGATCACTTCCGCCAGGCCCGATCGAAATTCAACGCCGGGTAAGGTGTGCAGCAAGTCCGGATCGCCGATCGTCATCAACGACGGATGAAAAGCGCCCGCGAGATTTTTGCCCGCCGGTAAATCGACGCCGACTTTGCCGCCGATGCTCGCGTCGACCATCGCCAGCAGCGAAGTCGGCACGCACACCCAACGCACGCCGCGCAGATACGTCGCCGCCGCAAAGCCCGCCAGATCGCCGATCACGCCGCCGCCCAATGCGACGACGAGATCACCGCGCTCCAGCCCGGCGCCGACAAATGATTCAAACAACCCGGCCACTGACTCAAGCGTTTTGCTTTCTTCACCGGCCGGTATACACAGCAGCGCTGGTTCAAAGCCCACCAATTCTAACGAACGCGCGACGCGATCACCGTGCAGTGAAGCGACATTCGAATCGCTGACCAGTGCCACGCGGCCGCTCAGTCCGCGCGCCCGCAAGATCGGCCCGATCGCATCGACCAGGCCCGCGCCGAACAAGATCGAGGTGCCACCGCGTTCGCGCATCGGCAGCCACATCGACGCCGGTTGATCGAGGTGACGAATCGCACCCCACAGGGCCATCACTTGCATCATCGCTTCGGCCACGTTCATACGCGTCGTATCGACTTGCCACGCAAACGAGCGATACACCGGATCGCGCTGATTCAACAACGTGCGCATTTTGGCGGCGCGATCGTCGCTTGCCAACAACGGCCGATCGGTTGCGCCGCTCAACCGCGCCAGGATCGTGTCCGGCTCAGCACGCAAACAGATGACGCAGCCGCCGCGTTGCAGCGCCGCGCGGTTCTTTTCGGGACCCAGCGTCCAACCGCCTGTAGCAATCACCTGATTACATGGTGCAGATAATGCCTCACATGCCTCGACCTCATAAGCACGAAAACGATCTTCGCCGTCTTCAGCGAAGATCGCACTCACCGGCTTGCCCGCCCGTTTTTCGATCCAGACATCGGTGTCGATAAACGTTCGGCCCAATCGTTCGGCAATGGCTTTGCCGACGCTGGTTTTGCCCGTACCCATGAAGCCGGTTAATACCAGATTCTGTTCCAATCGGCTATTCCTCCAAAGTAGTGCGTATTCCGTACTGCGTAAAAAGCGCCACGCCATACGCACTACGCAATACGTCTCAGAATCTCCACGGCACATTATTCATGATCAGGTCTTCCAGCCGCGTCTGCCGCAGCGCATCGAAACGCGGCTTCATTTCGGCGAGGCTGTCGCCGCCGAGTTTCTCGATCAGCGCATCCGCCAGCACGAAGGTCAGCATAGATTCCAGAATCACCCCGGCACGCGGCACTGCGCAGAAATCTGATCGTTCGTAGTGCGTGCGCGCTTCCTTGCCCGTGGCTAGATCGACCGAGCCGAGCGGGTTCAGCGTCGTGCTGATCGGCTTCATCGCCACGCGCGCGACGATCGGTTCACCCGTTGTAATGCCGCCTTCGAATCCACCGGCACGATTAGTCTGACGCTTGAGCGCGCCATCGGCCAGCCGCAGCTCGTCATGCACCTGCGTGCCACGTCGACGCGCGTTGGCAAAAGCCGATCCGATCTCCACACCCTTCATCGCGTGCACGCTCGACAATGCTCCGATCAGCCGCGCCGACAGGCGTCGATCCCACTGCACGTGCGTTCCTAATCCCGTCGGCACGTTGAGCGCGATCACTTCGGTGATGCCACCCAGTGTATCTTTTGCTTCCATCGCGGCGCGGATCTCGTCGTGCATCTGTTCAGTGCTATGCGGATCGGGACAGCGCACATCCGATTGGTCGGCCAGCGCAAAGCGATCGGCGTATGAAAGTTCAGGTGACAGCTCGACTTCAATCGCCCCGATCGCGATCACGTACGAGCCGACTTCGATCCCAAAGGCCGCGAGATATTGGCGGCAAATCGCACCGACGGCGACGCGCGCTGCTGTCTCGCGCGCGGAGGCTCGTTCCAACGCGAGGCGCAAATCACGGTAACCATACTTAACTGCGCCGGTCAGATCGGCGTGACCCGGACGCGGGATCGTCATCGCCTCAATGTCGCGATCTTTCCAGCGCTCGTAATCGAGGTTGTCGATCGTCAACGCAATCGGCCCGCCGGTCGTGTGACCCGCCATCACGCCGCCCGTGATACGCGCCCGATCGGTTTCGAGCTTCATGCGTGGTCCGGCCCCATAGCCGACCTGCCGCTTCGCCAGATCGCGATCGATGGCGTCCGTGCTCAGTGCCAATCCGGCCGGCAGGCCGTCAATAATCGCCGTCAGTTGCGGGCCATGTGATTCACCCGCCGTTAAAAATCGCAACATTGCTTTCACCTATGATCAAAATTGTTACGCAGTCCGCATTACACAATCGCGCTTCGCATCACATCCACCGGCGCACTCTGTCCGGTCCACATCTCAAACGCCGCCGCACCTTGATAGATCAACATCGGCAGGCCATTGATCACTCGATTGCCCGATCGTTCAGCTTGCATCATCCAGTGTGTACGCACCGGATTATAAATCAGATCGAAGGCCAGTGCCTTCAAAGGGAATGTTAGACTAGCAGGCCAGGGCGAAGCCTCGATCTGCGGCGACATGCCCAGTGGCGTCGTATTGACGATCAAGACCGTGTCCCGATCGATCTGATCAAGTTCAGTCAATGCACGCGCCGCGCCAGCGCCGATCAGCGACTGCGCTTTCGCCACGTCACGCGCATAAATCGTAATCGACGCGCCGAGTTGCCGCAGCGCATACACGACGGCACGCGCCGCGCCCCCCGCCCCCAGTAACGCGCAGGCGTTGTCCTTCACCTCAACGCCCGTTTCTAACAGCGAGCGCGTGAAGCCCAGCACATCTGTATTGTAACCGATCAAGCGATCGCCGCGCGGCACAATCGTGTTCACTGCGCCGATCGCGGCCGCAGCCGGATCAAGCTCGTCGAGCAGCGGCATCACGGCTTGCTTATGCGGAATCGTCACGTTCGCGCCCGATAGTTCTCCCGATCGAATACGGTTAACCACCAACTCGATTTGATCAGGTGGCGTTGGCAGCAGCACGTAGCGCCAATCGAGACCCAGTGCTTCACACGCAGCATTGTGCATCGCCGGTGAGCGGCTGTGTTCGACCGGCCAACCAATGAGGCCAACAGTGTGTGTCATAAAAATTATTGATTGAAGATTGTTGATTGATTAACCAGCTCGACAATGTTAGATTGTTAGATTACCGGGCAACCGTCATTGCGAGCGCTTGCCCATGCCCCACTCCGCCGTGTGGAGTGGGTGGGCCGCCAGGCGTTTGCGAAGCAATCTCAGACTCAACCGAGCGGAGATTGCTTCGCCGCGATACAGCGGCGGCTCGCAATGACGAATTTAATATTGTCGAGCCAGCCACCAGCTACCAGCCACCAGTGCCCAATGACTGCATCAGTTCAACAAAGTTTGGGAATGATTCACGGCACGCTTCGGCGTTGACAATCGTTGTCTCGCCCTCAGCGATCAAACCGGCGACAGCCAACGACATTGCCAGCCGGTGATCGCCATGCGAATCGACGACCGCGCCCTGCAGCCGCGTCGGTCCCTCGATGCTGAAGCCATCCGGTTGCTCTTCAATCTGTGCACCGAATTTGCGCAATTCAGTCGCCAGGGTCCCGATTCGATCGGACTCTTTGACACGCAGTTCCTCCGCATCACGCACGATCGTCTCACCCCTGGCCTGCGTTGCCATCACCGCCAGCATCGGGAATTCGTCGATCATACGTACGACCCAGTCGCCGCTGATGGTAATGCCCTGCAGTTCGCTCGCTCGGATGTTGACATCGGCGATCGGCTCCTGGCCCAGCTCACGGCAATTGTCGATCGTTACCACGGCTTGCATCGCTTGCAGCGCATCGATGATGCCGGTGCGCGTTTCATTCATGCCCACTGCGCGAATCGTCACCTCCGAATCCGGCACCAGGGCTGCCGCCGCGAACAGAAACGTCGCCGACGAAATGTCACCGGGCACCGTTAATTCAAAGGCTGGCAGTGATCCATGAATCGGCTCGATGGTCACAGTCTGATGGTGATCAACTACGGACACGCCCAGCGCTCGCAGCATCCGCTCCGAATGATCGCGCGACGGACCTGGCTCGTGAATCGTCGTCGGGCCATCGGCTTGCAGCGCCGCCAGTAGAATCGCCGCCTTGACCTGCGCACTGGCCACGGGCAGCGTGTATTCAACGCCGTGCAACCGCCGGCCACGCACGACGAGGGGCGGCGTATCTTCGGCGATGTCTGCGCCCATCAAACGCAGCGGCTCGCTCACGCGCTTCATCGGGCGGCGGCGCAGTCCGGCCGATCCGCTCAACGTGGTAACCACATCGGGCCAACCGGCCAGCGCCCCCATCAGCATGCGGATCGTCGCGCCCGAATTACCGCAATCGAGCGGCGCGGCAGGGGAATGCAAACCGGCGCCATCGACCACCAACGTGCCCTGCTGATCGAACTCGACCAGCAAGCCAAGATCGCGCACGCAGCGCAGCATCGCCTCAGTGACGCCGGCCCGCAAGAAGCCCCGAATGTGGCTGGTTCCCTGCGCCAGGGCGGCGTGCATCACGGCACGATGCGAGATCGATTTATCGCCCGGCACGTGGACGTCACCGCGTAATTTATCGGATGGACGAATAAGCCAGTTCATTATTTTGCCTTTGAAAAGAATCCTTGAGCACGAACAACCAGCGCTACAGATACATCCCGGCACGCCGCTTGCGAATGATCTCCAATTTGGCGCGCAGCCCGGCCTCGTCGCCGAGCTCGATCAAATCGGCCATCGCCTCCAACGAGCGCATCACGCGCGCAATGTCGTCGAGTATCGCCGCACGATTAGACAGGATGACGTCGAGCTGCGGGGTAAGCTCCGCCGCGGCCAGGCGGGTGCTGTCTCGAAAACCCGACGAGGCCATCATCCACGTCATTTCGTCGTTGTTGCCTTCCGCCGCATCGACCAATGAACTCGACACGAGGTGCGGCACGTGGCTGATCGTCGCGGCCAGTTGATCGTGCCGTTCAGGATCGAGGATCATCGGCCGCGCGCCGATCGCCGCCACCAGCTGCTGGCCAAGTTCCAGCGTTTCCGGCCGCGTCCGCGGAACCGGCGAAAAGACAAAGACGCGATCACGAAACAGCGTGCTCTCGGCCGCATCCAGTCCCGATTTTTCTTTGCCGACCATGGGGTGGCCGCCCAACGGCGCAATTCGATCGGGCAGCTCATTCATGGCTTTGACAATCAACGACTTGGTTGATCCCAGATCGATCACGTGAAATCGACCGGGCAGCATCGCCGGAAGTTTCTGGATCAAAGCGATGATCGATCGAACCGGAATGGCCGGGATCACGAGATCGACATCCTGCGCCGAGCCGGACAGATCGAGCGGGCGATCGATCACGCCACGCACAATCGCCTGCTCAACAACCGCCTGATCCGTATCATAACCGGCAATCGACGCGCACTGGCCGCGCAGCGCCAACGCCATCGAACCACCGATTAACCCCAGACCGATGATACCCACACGGCAGTCGGCCAGCGATTGGGCCATTGAATCGTCGCTTAACATTGGCCCACCACCCTGATTGCGGCCGAGGCACCGGGCGCGATCGATCGATCAGCCGACCTCACACCCGGCACTTTCCTGGATAGAACACCAGGCCGATTCATAGAGTTCCCCTTCCCTGACAATCCTGACCCCCACGCAAGGCAACTCAAACACCGATCCGCCTGGCAGCATCATTGATACAGGCCCGCTCGCTGGCGGCGGCTTGTCTCCAGCCGCGCGGTCAATTCCGCATCATTGCCCTGCTCGAGCAACTCCGCCAACTGAGCCAGCGAGTCTTGGGCGCGCGCCAGAGCTTCCAGCACCGCCGGGCGATTCGATGTAAGGATGTCTTGCATCATCTTCACATTCGAGGCCGCCAGCCGTGTGCTGTCGCGGAAACCGGAGGCGGCCAGTTGCCAGACCAGATCATCATCTGCGTGCAGCGCAGCATCAACTAACGCGACCGAAGTCAGATAAGGCACATGACTGATCACCGCCACAGCCCGATCATGGCGATCGGGATCGAGGATCAACAGCCGCGATCCAACCGCCGCCACCAATTCTTTAGCCAGTGACAATGTCTCCGGCAAGGTGCGATCGAATGGCGTCAGTACAAAGATCCGATCGCGATAGAGCTGCTCATCGGCGGCGTCCAGGCCCGAAGTCTCTTTACCGCACATCGGATGACCGCCAATCGGGCTGATCGATTCCGGCAGGCACTTCATTGCCGCCACGATCTGCGACTTGCTCGAGCCAAGATCGATGAGCTGCAGCGGCCCGGAGATCAACGCAGGCAGGCGCGGGATCAGATCGAGTATCGCGCTGATCGGAGAGGCCAGAACCAGCAAGTCGGTCTCCTTCAACATCTCACCGAGA
>JADGQE010000189.1 GCA_017882055.1 Thermoflexales bacterium | reverse complement strand
ATTTCCGCCGCACCCGGCAAAAGTCCAATCGTTGATCGTTCCTACCACCTGGGAGCATGCTGCGTTTGGCCACTACGAATTTCAACCTACCGAGAGCGACGCGTCGATTGCTATCTTTCCAATTCCGATTCGTAATAATGGGCGCGCCTTTGCGTTTGCTTATCATCTGGGGCCGTTGTGGCGCGCCGTTCGCAAGATTCGGCCCGACATTTTCCAGGTCGAACAGGAGCCGGGCAGTCTGGCGCTGCTGCAATTCACACTCCTGGCTCGATTGAGCCGTGCCAGACTCATCGGCTTTACCTGGGAAAATCTATCCTATCGACAGCCGGGAATTCGCCATTATTTTGAAAAAATCGAACTTGCTCAGTTAGATTGCTTACTGGTTGGCAATTCAGCCTCGGCCGAGGTGTTTCGACAAAAAGGCTATCGTCGCCCGCTGACGGTGTTACCCAATGTCGGCGTTGATGCGGATCATTTTGCGCCGCGGACCGCCGGCGAGCTGCGTCACACGCTGGGTTTGGATGATCGCTTTGTAGTGGGGTTTGTTGGACGGCTCGTTCCCGAAAAGGGTGTCACGGACTTGCTCGCTGCCTTTGCGCAACTACCGGAGAATTGCCAGCTGTTGTTTGTTGGCGGCGGCCCGCTGGGTGATGACTTGCAACGACAGGCGCAAGCGCTCGGAGTGCAACCGCGCGTCACCTTCCAACCGACTGTGCCCCACGCAGAGGTCGCCAACTACATGAATTGCCTGGATTGTCTGGTGCTGCCTTCGCGCACGATTCCCAATGGTTGGCGCGAACAGTTTGGTTTAGTCCTCGCGCAAGCCATGGCCTGCGGCGTCCCCGTCATCGGCTCCGACTCCGGCGCAATTCCCGAAGTCATCGCCGATGCCGGTTTGATCTTCCCCGAAGGCAATGTGGCCGCGTTGCGTGAAGCGATCGTCCGACTGCGCGACGACGCCTCGTTGCGCGCCGAGTTGAGGGCGCGCGGTCGTGCGCGCGTTCTAGCCCATTATACGCATCAACGCATCGCCGAACAGACCGCAGCCATCTACCGCGAGATGCTGGCGCAATGACAACCGTCCTCCTCATCGACCACGCGCCCTTCTTCGGCGGATCAGAATCCTTTCTGATCGATCTGTTGTCGACGCTCGATCGCCGCGCCTACACGCCGATCATTGTCACTGATCCGCACAGCCCGGTGTTGGAAAAATTTCGCGCGAGCGGTGTTCCGGTGCGAACGACGCCTTTGCCGCAAATCCACAACAGCCCGATTTTTCTCTGGCGGTTGTGGCGCGCAGGCGCGAACCTTGCGTGGATTGCGCGCAAAACACACGCAGATGTTCTACACACCTTCACGGCCCGCACGCACCTCATCGGCGCAGTCGCATCGCAATTGTCCGGCGTGCCGCTCGTCTGGCGTATCGGCGACGACACTCTGCCGGCGTGGACGCTCGCGACCTTTCGCCGCGTGCCACATCATCTGGTCATCGTCGGCGTGTCGAACTGGATCACAAGCCGTTATCCGCAGATTCCGTTTGACGGTCTCGTACCGGATGGCGCGCGTCCGCCGCTGAATATTTCGCGCGAGGATGCGCGCGCCGAACTCGGCCTCCCGCACGACGCATTGATCGTCGCGCACATTGCGCGCTTGGCACGGTGGAAAGGACAAGACGTATTTGTGCGCGCAATGGCACAAGTCACGCGCACGATTCCAAATGCACGCGGCTTGATCGTGGGCACGTGGCACGCCGAAGACGATCGTCCCGGTCCGTTGGGTGGCGGCGAATCATACTACCGTGATTTGTGTGCCCTCGCGATTGAACTTGGACTCAATTCACCGGTTAACGAACGACTGACCTTTGCCGGTTTTGTGCGCGATCCGGGCCTGGCCTATGCGGCGGCCGATGTCTTTGCGCACACCAGCACGCTGCCCGAACCGTTTGGACGCACCATTATTGAAGCGATGATGGCCGGTTGTCCCGTCATCGCGGCCCGCGCCGGCGGGCCAGCCGAAATCATCGTGGATGGGCACAGCGGACTCTTGACCACGCCCGGCGACGTGCCCGCCCTCGTCACCGCGCTGATCGATCTGCTCACCTCGGCTGAGCGTCGCGCACAACTGGGGCGGGCCGCACGCCAACGGGCCGAAGCTGAATACACCCTGGCCATCATGACCCGCCGTATGGAAGAAACCTATCGGCTGACGTTGACTTCGCGTTGAAACCATGACGGTTGTCCTTGACGCCCGCACTGCCACCGATCACTTCCCCGGCATTGGCCGCTATGTGGTCAACCTCGCCGCGGCGCTGAAGGCGATTGCGCCGGCGCTCGATCTAGCGTTGTTGATCGATCCCGCCGCGCCGGCCAACCGCTTGACCTTGCCCAACCTGCCGGTCATCGCCTGCCCGCTAGGTCCGTTTGCGCCCCAACAGCAATGGCGCGTGCCGCGGCTGCTGCGCAATCTGAAGGCCAACCTCTATCACAGCCCGTACTATCTGATGCCGTATCGTCCCGGTGTGCCAACCGTGCTGACCGCTTACGATGTGATTCCGCTGATCTATCCGCAGTATTACACGGTGCCTCAACGCTTGATCTTCCGCCTCGCGCACGATCTGGCGCTGCGCACGGCGCGCACTGTACTCGCAATTTCTGAAGCCACTAAGCGTGATCTCATCCAGCGGTTGGGCGTGCCGGCCAGCAAGATTGTGGTTACGCCGCTGGCTGCCGATCCGTGCTTTGGGCCGCAAGCCGCCGTTTCGATTCAGGCCATGCGCGCGACATATCACCTGCCTGATCGATACGTGTTGTACTTCGGCAGCAACAAGCCGCACAAAAATCTAGCGCGACTGATTGCCGCCTTTTCCAATCTCCAACTTCCAGCCTCCCACTTCCATCTGGTCATTGCCGGTTCATGGGATGCGCGTTATAACGAAGCGAAGCAACTCGCCGCCCACAACGATCGCATTCGTTTTATCGGCCCGGTGAGCGAGGCCGATCTGCCTGCACTCTACGGCGGCGCGACTGTTTTTGCGTTCGTCTCGGAATACGAGGGCTTTGGCCTGCCGCCGCTGGAAGCGATGGCGTGTGGCACGCCTGTGATTGCGAGCAACACGTCGAGCCTGCCGGAAGTGATTGGCGATGCGGGTCTGCTGGTCGATCCGCGTGATGTGAACGCCATCGCGGCCGCGCTCGATCGGGTGCTGGACGACGCCGATCTGCAACTGGAACTGAAACAACGCAGTCTTGATCGCGCCGCGCAGTTTTCGTGGGCGCGCACCGCGCAGCAAACACTCGACGTTTATCAATCGATCGTGATGGCCAATTGACATGCGCATCCTGCACATCTACAAAGATTACGTCCCCGTTTTAGGCGGCATTGAGAATCACATTCGTATCCTGGCCGAAGCGCAGGCCGCGCGCGGCCATGACGTGACGGTGCTGGTGGCGAATCTCGCGCGCCGCACGACGATCGAGATGTTGAACGGCGTGCGCGTGATCAAAGCCGCGCGTTGGGCCACGATTGCCTCCACGCCGATCAGTCCCGCGCTGTTCCGGCAGACGGCGCGGCAGCAGGTTGACGTTGCGCACTTGCATTTTCCGCATCCGCCCGGCGAAGTCGCCAATCTACTGTTCCATCCGGCGCGGCGCACGGTGATTTCCTATCACAGTGATGTCGTGCGGCAGGCCAGCATCATGCGCTTCTATCGTCCCATTCTCAAGCGCGTGCTCAAGTGCGCCGACGCAATCATCGTTGGCAGTCCGCCGATGCGCAACAGCGAGTATCTCGCTCTGCATCAAGCCAAAGTTCATGTCGTGCCATATGGGATTCCACTCGATCGGTTTCTCGCCGCGCCATCGGCCGATGAGCTGGCACGCGTGCGATCGCAGTACACGATCGATTCGTCACCGCGGCCCACGCTGTTATTCGTCGGACGCTTGCGCTATTACAAAGGACTCGACGTGTTGATCAATGCCCTACCCAACATCGCGGCGCGCGTGTTGATCGTTGGCATCGGACCGATGATGGACGAATGGCAAGCGTTGGCTAAGGCCAGAAATGTCGCCGATAAAATCATGTGGCTGGGCGAAGTGCCAGATGCCGATCTGCCGACGGTGTATCGTCTAGCCGATCTCTTCGTTTTGCCTTCAACGCACTCCAGCGAGACGTTTGCCTTCGTCCAGGTGGAAGCGATGGCGAGCGGTATGCCGACGGTCTGCACCGAGTTAGGGACGGGCACGTCATGGGTCACGGTGCATGAAACGACCGGCCTGGTGGTTCCGCCGCGCGATCCGCAGGCGCTGGCCAATGCGATCAATTCATTGCTGGCTGATCCTGAACGGCGACAGGCGATGGGGCAGGCGGCGCGGGCGCGGGCGTTGGCAGAGTTCACCGTCGACAAGATGATCGATCGAGTTATTGAAGTGTATGAGACTGTGCTGCGAAGTTGAAGGGCAATTGGGTTGCGAACACAAGGCTGGTCCTGGTCATTGACACGGGCTGTTTTTTTGCGACCGCTCGCGCGGGGTAATGCGGGTGGTTTCTGTTTTGATCTTCCACGGGTCAGGCTGTGGCTGTGATAGAATCATTCATAGTTTGGTCTGAGTTGAGGAGCGAGGATGAAACCTTTTGCCAGATCGATTGCAGTCCTCATCGGTTTGATGGTGACGGCGTTGTTGATTGCGCGACCGATTCAGGCGGAGCAGGTTCGCAGCACGGCCGCGCCGGCTGCCACGGCGGCCCGTCCCTTCCGATTGCCGTTTACGGATCCGCCGGGGCCGGGCACCTGGTATTTGGGTCAGGGCTACGGCAACACGATCGGCGCGTACTTTCAACGTGACGTGATGTATCGCGCCGGGCAGGGCCTGCATTTCGGCGTGGACTTTGCTGCGCCGTGCGGCACGACCGTCGTCGCGATTGGCGATGGCGCCGTTGCCAAAGTCGATGCGCCCGAGCACGGCGCGCTGCCGCATAACTTATTGCTGCAACTCGATGCCGGTTACTCGACGCTGTATGGACATCTTCTGGAACGATCCAAATTGAAAGTCGGCGAACGGGTGACGAAGGGCCAGCCGGTCGGCCTGAGCGGCGATTCGTTTGGCACGTGCCATTCTGCGCCGCATTTGCATCTTGAAATTCGCAGCCCGGATTATTTGACGGCCTATAACCCGATCAACTTGATCGACGCCGATTGGAATACACTGGCTTTGGTCGGCGCATATCAACGCGGCTTCGAGCGCGATCTAGCCAATCCGCGCAAATGGCAGTTCCCCGACGATCAACCCGATACGAAGTTTGCCGGGCCATTGCTGAATAATTTTGCTCAGCCGTGGCCGCCCGATTGGTATCGGCGACGATGAGAAGAAAGGATGAAAGCGGAAGGATGAAGGCTGATTCCTCTTTCGCAAAGTTATTGGCTTTGATCGGGTTGACGATTGGGTTGACTGCGTGTGCATCACCAACGCCCGCGCCGACCGTGGCGGCGACGCCAATATCCACCCCCATGGTCACGCTAACCGTGGCTGCCAGCCCAACGCCCATACCCACGCCGACACTGACGCCCACACCTACACCGGAACTTCGGCCGTTGACGAACGGCGGCTGTTGTATGCTGCCCGCCTGGTCGCCCGATTCGCATCAAGTCCTGTTCATCGACAAACCAGCGGACGCCGCGACTGCCGGTGTTTACGCGATCAATATTGACGCCGGCATTTCGCAGAAGCCACAGCCGGTCGGCCGCGTAGGACTCTATTCACCGGATCGTAGCCTGGCCGCCTTTGCCGAAGGCACGCGGACCATTGTTGAAAAAATCAGCACCGGCGAGTCGTGGGCCATGCCAAATAGCGGACTCGCCGTCGAATTTGCGCCGGACAACAAACATCTGGCCTGGGAACAAGAAGGTATCAACGGCCCATACGATGAGCGGCTCAATGATCTCTACCTGGCCAATACCGACGGCACCGACGCGGTGCGCGTCACCCGACTGTATGGCGGCGGAATGGTGGGTTGGCTGCCGCAGGGGTTGAGCCTGATGTTTCTGGGCCGGCCTTCGCTTAATACGCACGACAGTACGCTCACGATCCTTGATCTCAAGACCAACGTCGCAGCCGATCTGGCAACGGCGGAACGCATTTCGGGTGTGACGATTTCTAAGGACGGGACCTGGGTGGCTTATTTCATCTCGTTCGATGCGGATAAATCGCGCAACGGCATCTGGGTAGAGCGCACGGATGGATCACAGTCGCGCCATCTGGAAGTATGGGGCGCCTATCAATGGCGCGACGAGTCGCACCTGCTGGTCATTCCCATGCGGGACTCCGCCGACAAAGCCTTTGCGGTGTGGCAGTTCGATGCTGCTTCGGGCGAGGGCCGCCCCTTGACGGACGCGGCCGTGACCCCGCTCGACATCCTGAATGGCGATTGGCGCGTCTCGCCGGATGGTCAATACATCGTGTATGTGAACAATGTCGATCGAAACCTGTGGCTGTTGAAGTTGCCTCGTTGACTCATGACCAATTACATTCGTTGGCTGCGCAGTCGCATCGGGTCGCGCAAAACGTTATTGGCTTATGCGACGGCCCTGATCCGTGATGAAGCGGGGCGGCTGCTGTTTCAGCGCCGCACTGATTTTGGCGACGCCTGGTGGGGGCTGCCCGGCGGCGTGCTGGAACTGGGTGAAACCTTTACGCAGTGTATGATCCGTGAAGCATTCGAGGAGACGGGTTGGCAAGTGCAGCCGCTTCGCTTGATCGGGTTGTATGCCTCGCCCGATTGGGACGTGCGCTATCCCAACGGCGATGAAGTGCAGCAGTTCACCGTCGCGTTGGAAGGCCGTATCGTCGGCGGGCAGGCGCGGCTGGATGAACACGAAGTTACGGAGCAGCGTTTCTTTGCACTGGACGAGTTGCCTGATCCGATTCCGCCGTGGTATGCCGCGATGGTGCGCGATTTGAAACAACCGATCGGCGGTGCGTATTTTGATCCACCCATCATCGGCGATTCATCGAGCAGTTATATGCAATCCTTACGCAAATGCGTTGGCACCGATCCCTTACTGATCATGGGGGCGGGCGCGATCATTTTTGACGAACGGGGTCGGGTGCTGCTGGGTCTGCGTGGCGACAATCATCTGTGGGGTATACCCGCCGGGCAGATGGAACTGGGCGAAACACCGGCTGGCACGGCGGTGCGCGAGACCTACGAGGAAGTCGGACTGCACATCCGGCCCACGCAACTCATTGGAGTGTTTACGGGGCCGGATGCTTTTCATGTTTATCCTGATGGCAATCAGGCGCAGATCGTCGGAGCGCGGTTTCGGGCCGAAGTAATCGGCGGCGAACTGAAGGCCGATGGCTATGAAACACTCGATGTGGGCTGGTTCGATCTGGATCAGCTGCCGCCGCTGGTGCCGCGTCATCGCTACGCGCTGCAAATTGCCATCGATCATCCAGAAGGTGGACAATTTTCGTAGAGGCGATTCACGAATCGCCTCTAC
>JADGQE010000188.1 GCA_017882055.1 Thermoflexales bacterium | reverse complement strand
GGATAACCGAACTGCAAAAAGTACGCGACCTTAATCCCAGCCGCGCCGAGCAAGCGGCGCGCTTCGGCGATTTGCGAAACCGTAGTACCTTTCTCCATCGCGTCGAGAATTCGCTGCGATCCGGATTCGGCGCCCATCCATACGGTGTGACAACCAGCCTCTTTCAAACCCGCTACCACCGCTGGCTTGATCAAGTCGGCGCGCGAGAGGCACTTGAACGGAATGACAGCCGCTTGCTCACGCGCCAACTGGCCAAAGCGTTCGATCCAGCCGGGCTTCAGGCCAAAGATGTCGTCGACGAACCAGATGTGATCGGGGTGATATGTCTCTTTCAGCCACTTCATTTCGGCGACGACATTTTCGGGTGAGCGCGTATTGTAACGTTGTCCCCAGATCGGTTTGGCACACCAGTTGCAATGATAAGGGCAGCCGCGTGTCGTCACCATGTTCATCGAATAGTAACCGTGATGCAGCCGCCAGATACTGCGGTAGCGCTCGACGTCGATCAGGTCCCACGCCGGAAACGGTAACTCATCCAGCCGCGTGATATCCGGTCGACGCGGCGTGCGTCCGCCGAGCCAGGCCAGACCGAGAATGTCTTCGAACGCGGGGATCTCACCAGCCGATCGGTGATACAGCCGATCGAGCAACTCGCTCAGCGTGACTTCGCCTTCACCGATTAGCACGAAATCCGCGCCGCGCGCCAGATAATCCGGCGCATGATCCGTGGCGTCTGCGCCGCATACGATCACCGTGCAACCCCGCGCTTTCGCCAGCTCGATCATTTTGAAGGCGGCCTCGCGCATGCGCAGCAAACACATCTTGCTCAAGTAGTTGAAGTTATCTTCGTACAGAATCGCGAAGCGCGGCTGATGCCGATCGAGCGCGGCTGCCCATTCCTCTTCCGATTCGGCCAGCATCGCATCAAACACTGCCACGGCGTAGCCGCGTGCACGCAAGTAGGCAGCCGCGTACAGAGTGCCCAGCGGCGGATAAGGCTGCCGCGCCGCGTAGAGTTTGGGATCGAAGCGCAGATAATAGGCCTGGCCGAACAGGATGTCTGTCATGTTTCGAATTGTGTTAGGCGCTCGGCGTACAGCCGCATCACCGGCTCACCGTAGTCGTTGAAGTGGCCCTTGACGTGATCGCGATCGAGGATCGCGTCCCCATCGGGATAACCTGATTTGCCCTGAAATTTGCGGATTTTGCGGCACATCTCCCACGTTTCCAGAGCGTCGCCAACGTGCCCACTTAGCAATCCTTCCATAACGCGCTTCGCGCTCCGCGCGATCCGGCCGTGTTGTTGTTCGGGTTCACTCCACAATGGCTGCGTCGCATTGGGCAGCACGTTCTGAATCCACGGATTGGCCGCCCGCATACGATCGTATACGGCTCGGCCATAGATGGGCACCATCTGAATGAACTCATGCGCCACGAACAACGTGCGTTTATCCAGGGCCAGTGCTCTTTCCGAGATCACGTAGTTGGGACACAACGTATCGCCGAACAGCTTGCCCACGTAGACCAGGGCAATCGCAAACGCACGGGTTAGCCAGACCCGATCGGGCGTGGTGACGATCAACACATCGATGTCATCATCTGCGGCGCTGTTCTTCATCGACAACGCGCCGGTGATGGCGATCATCCGCACAAAGGGCAAGAGGCGCAGCACCCGCACAAAGCGCCGCGCGTGCCACCACAACCGATCGGATGAGCGGACCCGATCGAGCCGCCGCGCAATGACGGCTTCACGTCCACGCACGGCCAGGTAGCCATTCGCGGCCACGACGCGATCGGTCAGCCAACGCGATCGGGCGAGGCAAGCGCGCACCTCATCCACCGTACTCGATACGCCGTTCAGATAGTGCGTCACCTCTTCAGGTGTGAGCGGATAATCGAACAGATCGGAATAGAGAATGGTCTTCAGGATAGCGCGTTCGAGCGCGTCCGGGTTGACGTCAGTGTGCAGCATGGCTTATCTCAAAGTGTAACATACTTCATAATGGATACGGATGCGCGCCCGCCTCGGTTTTGTGCGCAAGACCCGGCCTGCCGAGGTGGCGCCAGGCGTCGCGTGCTCGGCGGTCTCAGCGATTGAATGCCCATTAGTTCCGGCTCGTCCGGGTCCGGCTCAAGCATAAAGAGCATCGGAACATGTTAGCGCTCCGATGCTCTTTATGAATTGCTGATTTGATTCCGGACGCAGTTGGAACCGCTGCGGTGATTCTCGATGCGCTTGAGCGTTACTGCGACCAACGGGTCGGCGTGCGATCCCAGCGATGCAGCCGTAAGCGATCAACCAAATTCCCGGGCAGCGGGCCGGCCTCGCTGCATGCGATGTTCGACTCGGCGTGTTTGATCTGGCGCATGCCCGGAATGACGGTGCTCACATCGGGATTCGATAAGATGAAGCGCATGGCCATTTTGGCCATCGTCATACCGGCTGGAATCACGGGACGCAACGCTTCGGCACGTTCAACGCTGGCCTTCAAATTCTCTGGCACAAAATAAGTATTGCGCCAATCGCCTGAGGGCCATTGGCTGTCGAGCGTGAGATTGCCAATCAGCGTGCCTTCGTCGAAGGGCACTCGCGCGATCGCGGCCACATTCAATTCACGGCAGATCGGAAATAGATTATCTTCAGGCGCTTGATCGAAGAGGTTGTAGATGACCTGCACGGCATCGATCAAGCCGGTACGCAAAGCGCGGATCGCATTATCGGGTTCCCAGCGGTTGATGCTGATCCCGATCGCTTTGATCAAGCCTTCGTGTTTGAGATCGGCGACCGCTTTCTGCCAGCGATCGTCGTTCGCCCAGCCATCGTCCCAGACATGGAACTGCGTCAAATCGAGGCTATCCAGCCCCAGATGCTGGAGGCTGGATTCGGTATACCGGCGAATATGATCGGGCGGGAAAGTTTGATCGAGTGGATATTCCGGTTTCGATGGCCACTTCAAGTTCTTGGGGGGAATCTTGGTTGCGACATACAACTTGCGATCGGGATACTCGCGCACCAATTGGCCCAGCAACTTTTCGCTGTGCCCTTCGCCATACGCCCAGGCCGTATCGAAGAAATTGCAGCCAAGTTGGACCGAACGCCGCAGCGACTGCATGGATTCTTCATCGTCGGAGCCGGTCCAGCCACCCATGCCCCACATCCCGTAACCGACATCGCTCACCTGCCAACCCGTTCTTCCAAATGTGCGATAACGCATTTCAACCTCCCCTCGTCATGATCATTCGATTGCCACGCAGCTTGCAACAGCGTGCCAAGTCAACGGCTATGGGCGATCTTCTCTGGCAAGACTTTGTAGGTGACGCGCACTTCGCCGGGGCGCTTCGGGTAATTGCGATCGCCGTGGTATTTCTCGTTTAGATCGCAAATCTGTTCGTAGCCACCTTCTTCATTTTCCGCCTCGACTTTGCCACGAACTTGCAAGTAACGATACGGATTAGCTGGATCGAGGATCAACAGCGCCACCTGGCCGCCTCGGCGCATCACACGGTCTTTGACCCGTCCCCGCGCGGTGTTGAGGATAATGTGCGTACCATCCCAGTCGAACCAGATCGGTGTGACCTGCGGCGAGCCATCAGCCAGCACCAGACTCAACGCCGCAAAGGCTTTCTTTTCACGCGCTAACAAATCGAGATACTGCTCCGGTATTTTCACCATCGGATATTCCTCCCGCCTCACAAAAAGACTGGATAGACAAGTGCATTATCCATCCAGTCGATCGATTCAACGGACCTGCTTTCGCTTAGCCGTCGTCCAAATATAAGTTCCTGTGTCACCCTGAGCATAGCGAAGGGTCTCTATCGACTGGCGCAGAGATTCTTCGCTTCGCTCAGAATGACAAAAGCGGAAGTTGTTTTGGACAAGTCCTTAGACAAACGCGCTCAGATCGAGGTCGTCATCATCTTCGGCATCAGCCGCAGCGTCATCTGACGCTATGGCTTGCTGCACGACGAGCGGCACCGCCGCCCACAAATACAACACGTCGCCTTCC
The DNA here is from genome assembly GCA_017882055.1 of Thermoflexales bacterium. GTDB lineage: Bacteria > Chloroflexota > Anaerolineae > Fen-1058 > Fen-1058 > JADGQE01. Next base: position 3,521 of record JADGQE010000188.1, on the reverse strand, counting down.
GGCACATTTTCAGCGCGCGCGGCGATGACATCCAATTGACGGCGCAGTCCATCCATCTGCGGAAAGTCGAGACGGACGGGTCGCCCCTCGTTCCAGGCACGCGTACAGCGTTCCATCATCGAAGGGCCGTTGAACGTGCGCATCTGGCACACGGCCATCGATCGCGGGGTCGAGCCTTCCCACATCGACTGCGGCCACACTTCCTGTGACAGCACAAACTCAGGCGGCGGGCCTTCAATGATCGTAATGAGTTCGGGTTCAGGGTATTCCATCTTGCTTAACTCCACTATGTAGCATTTGCAGAGGAGATTATACCATATGGAAATCTGTCAACGCGGGTTGGCAACGTCTTGGAAAGTGGCTTCAATACCGCCGATTACAGGTACCCGTTCGCTTTGAACCAGGCCAGCGCGTCACGCACGGTTTCTTCCATCGGGCGCGTCGTCAGGCCCAGCTCTTTCACGGCCTTCGCATTATTCACGGGCTGCCAGAAACGCATCGTCCGCAAATGGCCGATCTGCCCGCCCGGCAGATATTTACCAACGGCAATGATCGCGTTCAGCAAGCGCGGACCGATCTTGATCCCTGGCGGCCGGACATTCGCCGCGCGGGCCACCAACGTGAATCCGTCGCGCAGCGGCATGTTGTGATTGCTAAGCAAATAGCGTTCGCCCACGCGCCCGCGTTCAACCGCCGCAAGATGCGCTTCAGCCACATCCCGCACATCGATGGCGGGAAAGACGGTGTCGAAGTACACCGGCATCCGGCCTTTGGCGATGTTGATCAAAATCTCGCTGACCGATAGATGCACATCGCCCGGCCCGAACACGGCGGAAGGACACAGGGCAACCGCGGGCAGGCCGCTGCGCAGCACTTCGACTTCCATCGCCCACTTGGCTTCGTAATACGCGTCGCCCGACGAGCCGGGCTGGTAGCCGTCACGCTCGTCGGCCAATCGCTTTGGATCGTTCGACGGACCGATCGTGGTAAATGAACTGGTATAGATCAGCCGCTCGATTTTGCTTTCGCGCGCAGCCTCCAATAGATTCCGCATTTGATCGACGGCGGCGGCCACATAACGATCGATGTTGCGCGCCGAATGCGGATACGCCGCCGCGCTGTGAAAGACCACGTCGCAACCGCGCATAGCGGCGATCAGCGAGGCGCGATCATTGAGATCACCGCCGATCCAATCGATCGCCAGATCGCCGATCGCGCCGACCGCTTCAGGATCGCGCCGCAGCGCCCGCACCGGCCAGCCGCGCGCCGCCGCCGATCGAGCGATCTGTCCGCCGATGAAACCCGTTGCACCGAGAACAAGACAAGTAGTCATAGAAGTGATCCACCAATGGTATGAAGTTATACACAGTCTTTGCAGATCTCTCGCGTTCGCAGAAAGAAGCGATCCACGTCTGAACATCCATTTCGTATTCTTTCGTGGATCAATCTTTACATTGATTCAAGCCTGGCGATTGTCGACTCAATCAATGAAACCGCATCGCGCAGCATGGCCGCATCAAATGCAAACTTTGCGCCTGCCGCCGCATACAGATCAGGCAAGGGCACCGTGCCACCCAGCGACAGCGCCTGGCGATAACGCGCCACCGCGCCCGCCTGATCGCTCAACGCATTGCGCCAAACCTGCACCGCCCCGAGCTGTGCCATGCCATATTCCACGTAGTAAAACGGCGAGCGATGGATATGCTGCTTGCGATGCCAGCCGGTCATCAGCGCTGCATCGAGATCGCTCCAATCAACGCCCGGCATGAAGCGCCGCCACAGCTCGGCCCACTTCTGGTCGCAGCGATCAGGATCGCGTCCATCCGGTTCGGTGTTGGCCCAGTGCTGGAACGCATCGACGACGGCCATGTAGGGCCAGAACAGAATGATGCGCTCCAGATGATCAACGCGATCGCGCGCCGCTTCAACCTCGGAATAAAAGCCGCCATCGCGTGCAGAAAGATAGGGCGCGGCCAGGAGTTCCATCGACATCGAAGCCACTTCGGCAAACTCCATGCCGATCTGGAGTTGCTGCAAATACGGCAAGTGGTTCGTCTCAAAAACATGGAAGGCGTGCCCGGATTCATGCAGCATCGTGCGCACGTCGTCGCGCACACCCACGGCATTCATGAAAATGAAAGGCCGCTGCGAGATCGGAAATTCGGTGCAGTAGCCGCCCGGCGCTTTGCCCTTGCGATTGGCCAGATCGAGCAAGCCCTCATGCCGCAGGGTGTCGTAATAACCAGCCAACTGCGGATCGACCCGCTGGAAAATCGCAGCTGTCTTGCCGATCAATTCGTCGACATCGCGGAAGGGATGCAGCGCCGGAAAACTGACGGGGTATAAGTCCAGATCGAGGTCCCACGGGCGCAGCGTAGCCACGCCCATGCGCCGGCGGGCTTTGTCATAGATGCGCGTCGCGGCGGGCACGGCCACTTCTTCGATCGCCCGCTGGAAGTTCACACAATCCTCGGGTGTGTAATCGAAACGCAGCAACTCACGCCAGCGATACGCCCGATAATCAGGCTCATCCGCATTCTTCGCCAACTGGCGTCGCACATCGATCATTTTGCTCCACAGCGAATTGATCGATTCACGATCGGCCAGCCAGCGATCGGTCGCCAGTCGCCACGCCTGCTCGCGCACCGATCGATCGGGCTGTTGATAAACCGGCCGCAGTTGGGTCAGCGTCGTTTCTTTGCCTTCCCAGTTGATGGTCTGCGCGCCCACCGTCTTATCGTACTGCGATCCGAGTTTGTGGCGCTCGGTCTGCAGCGGCAAATTCGCCGCGCGGAACAGATCAGCTTCGGCCCGCATGTTGCGCAGTGGAATCTCGAAGCCGGCCGGCTCAAGCCGGCTGTCGAGCAACTTGAGCTTCAATTTTTGCTCGGCCTCTTCGACTTTGGGATAGACTTCGCTTAAGAAGGTCAGGTAACGCCGCTCGGCTTCGGCATCCGCCGTATTCAACGTCGCCGCCACGTGCAAGCGTGCATAAGTCTCGCTGACCGTTCGGCCAATGCGACTCCAATCCGTCAGCCATGCGGCGACGGTCTCAGCCGTCAACGACCGGGCAATCAAATCGTTGTAATAAGGCTCAAACTGGAGCCAGTTCCAGGTGATGAATTCTTGAGGCTTATCCGTCAGCGTCGTAAACATCGATCGTTCCTTTGCGTGGAAATTCTTGGCGAGGCAACCATATCACCGAGCGAGCGGGCTGTCAAACAAACGCGCCTTGAGACGCCTCGCCTTGAGACGTTTCTATCAAGCCTGTAGTGATCTCAAAACTATCCACGAATCGCGGTGTGGCAGCTCTGGCAGACCTGCGTCGTCGAAGTACGATTGAGGAAAGCCAGATTCGCTTCGACATCGGTCGCGTGACCTTGATGGCAACTCACACAGGTCGCGGCATTCTTATCCTGCGCCTGCCATCTCGCTAAGAAGACATGGAAGTGATTATTGAAATTTTGCTGCTGAGGCACGGCGGCATGGCACTTGAGACAGTTCGCGTCCTCGATCGGGCG
>JADGQE010000187.1 GCA_017882055.1 Thermoflexales bacterium | reverse complement strand
GACCACAGCGACGCCGACCAGCATCATCAGGGCGTAGCTGCGGACGAAACCGGTCTGGATGGTGCGCAATCGGCCGGAGGTCCACGCGATTAAGCGACCCGTGCCGTTGACTGCACCATCGATGACGAGCTTATCGATCGGGTTGGCCAGGAACGACGTCAGCGCCATGAAACCGCCATACAGGATCGAGTCGTGGAACCAGTCATGCCAGAAGCGCCAATCGACCACGGTTGCCAGGAAACCGGCCAGCCACTTGAAAGGCCGCACGAACAACCGATCGTACAACTGATCGATCCAGTATTTGTTGTTGAGCAGTGTGAAGATGAAGCCCGTCTTGCGCAGCGGATCGTCCAGCGTGGCAGCTTTCTCGCGCGGCCGATAGATGAAGAACGATACAATGATGGCCAACACCGCGACCACCGTCGAACCGATTGCGATCGCCGGATCCAGCCCGGCGAAGGCCTCGCTGGGTTCGAGCCAGTGCGTGAAGCCGCCGGTGATATTGATAAGACCAATCGTGACTGAGAAGAACGCCAGAACGATCAGCGGCGTCGTCATCCACGGCGAGCTCTCGGCCGCGTGCGCCGCGGCTTCGCTCTTCGGTTTGCCGAAGAAAATCATGATAATCTGGCGCGTCATATAGAACGCCGTGAAGGCCGCCGCGATCAACAGTAACACAAACGCCACCGGACTCTTGTGAGACGCCTCGGCCAGAATTTCGTCCTTGCTCCAGAACCCGGCGAAGGGAATGATCCCCGCCAAAGCCAGTGCGCCGATCAAGTACACCCATTTCGTGATCGGCATGCGATTCCACAGGCCGCCCATGTTGCGCATGTCCTGCGGATCGAATGCCTCTTCTTCGTGCGGCTTATCAGCATGGCCGCCGTGCGCGTCGAGCGCCTTTTCGTGCACGTGATGATGTCCATGCTCCACGCCGTGAATCACCGAGCCTGCGCCGAGGAACAACAGCGCTTTGAAGAACGCGTGCGTCATCAAATGGAAGATGCCGGCGACGGTGGCCCCCATGCCGACCGCGCTGACCATGAAGCCCAGCTGCGACACGGTCGAGTAGGCCAGCACTTTCTTGATATCGAACTGCGCCAGGGCGATCGATCCGGCGAACAACGCCGTCACTGCGCCAAGGATGCCGACGAATTGTTGCACATCCGGCACCAGCGAAAACAGCGGGAACGATCGGGCGATGAGATACACGCCGGCTGTGACCATCGTCGCCGCATGAATCAAGGCCGACACCGGCGTGGGTCCGGCCATCGCGTCAGGCAGCCATACGTACAACGGAATCTGCGCCGACTTGCCGGTCACACCGACTACCAGTAATAAGGTGATCAATGTTAGCCATGCGGGGCTAATATTTTTTGCCTCATCAAATACGCCATTGTATTGCACTGTGCCTGCGACGAAGAACATTGCCAGCATCGCCAGAATCACACCATAATCGCCGACGCGGTTGGCCACCATGGCTTTCTTAGCCGCGTTGCCGTTGGCATCCTTCTCGAACCAGAAGCCAATCAGCAGGAACGAGCACAGACCAACGCCTTCCCACCCGACGAACATCATCAGGTAACTGCTGCCCAGCACCAAAATCAACATCGCGGCCATGAACAGATTGAGGTAGATGAAGAAGCGCTGGAAGCGGCTGTCGCCGTGCATGTAGCCGATAGCGTAGATGTGGATCAGCGTGCCGACGAAAGTCACCACCATCAACATCACTGCCGTCAAAGTGTCGATATGCAGGCCGAAAGTAACGGTCGACTTACCGAGCGAGAAGAAGGTATACAGCGGAACTTCGACGCCTTCGGCCCGTGCTTCGGGCGACATCTGGAACAACGCGGCGATGGCCAGCAGCGACATGACAAAAGATGCGCCGGCGAAGATCACGGCCGTCAGCCCGATCTCGGTCTCACCGCGTTTCTTGCCGCCGAAGGTGTTAATCAGCAGCCCGATGACGGGAAAAACAATGATTAGCCAGGCAAGGTTAAAGACAGACATCCGCTAGCCTTTCAGCGAGTTAATGGAATCGACGTTGATGCTCTGCTTGGTGCGGAAGATCGTCACGATCAACGCCAGCCCGACCGCGACTTCGGCGGCAGCGACTACCATCACAAAGAACACAAAGATCTGGCCGTCGATTTGATTCAGCGCGCGGGCGAAGATAATAAAGGCGAGATTGGCCGCATTCAGCATCAACTCGACCGACATGAAGATGACGATCGCGTTGCGCCGGACCAGCACGCCGATCACGCCCAGCGTAAAGAGTACGCCGCATAATCCAATCAACAGCGGAAACAGATCGACAAAGCCCTGGTTGCTCATGATGATTTCTTCTCTTTACGAGTTAAGACCACCGCGCCGACCATGGCGACGAGCAGTAAAATCGAGGTGGCCTCAAACGGGAACAGGTAACCACTGAACAACGACTGGCCGATTGCCTCGGCTGAACCCTGCACGATCTGTTCGGTCGGCAAGTCCACGACGGCAACTGCAGGGTTGGTCAACAACACATAGCCGCCGAGCAGCAGCACGGCCACGGCCAGGACAATCGCCATGGGAATATGCCAGCTCACCATGTCGCGAGCGCCGATCCGTTCCGCGCCCAGCAGCATAATCACAAACAGGAACAGCACCATGATCGCGCCGGCATAGACTGCGATCTGCACCATCGCGATAAAGGGCGCGCTCAGGCCCAGAAACAGCACGGCCAGCGACGACATGACGACGACCAGAAAGATCGCGCTGTGCACGGCGTTGCGAGTCAGGAGCATCAGCGCCGCCGCCGCGATGGCGATCAACGCCAGAATTCCAAAGATAATGACTTCGACCGTCAAGGTTCACCTCGTTCGTATTACGTACGCCGTACTGCGTCAGTCATATCTGATACGAAATACGCACTATGCAATACTTGTTACGGCTCGCTCACCAGCCCCTCGGGTAGAATCGAGCGATTGTACGCGCCTTCTTCCACCTTCTGCGGTGTGCCCGGCTTGCCGGCCGGCGGCGGAACGATCAACATGTCTTTGGTGTAGATCAAATCTTTGCGGCTGAAGGCCGAGAGTTCGTAAGCATCGGTTAGCACAATCGCGTCGGTCGGACAGGCGTCTTCGCAATAGCCGCAGAAAATGCAGCGCAGCATATTAATCTCATACGTTTTGGCGTAGCGCTCGCCGGGCGAATAACGCTGCTCGTCCGTGTTCTCGCTCGCTTCGACGTAAATCGCATCCGCCGGGCAGGCCGCGGCGCACAACGCGCAGCCGATGCAGCGCTCCAGCCCGTCGGCATACCGCCGCAGTTCGTGCCGGCCGCGAAAACGCTGCCGCACCGGCCGCTTCACTTCAGGATATTGAATCGTCACCGGGGGCTTGAAAATCTCCCGGAACGTGATGAACATTCCCTTTAGTATTTCCGTAATCATCGCCAACTCCAATAAGCAGTCGATTGGTCAATCGGGCAGTTAGTCAATTGGTAATTGGTGATTGGTAATTGGTCAATCGATCCACCGGGAACCAGTTGCCCAATCAACCAGTTGACCAATCACCGGTTGCCCAGTCCACCGATCGCCAATTTACTCGCTAACTGCGAAGCAACACCACAAACGCCGTCACCATCACCCAGGCCAGTGTAATCGGCAGCATTACCTTCCAGCCCAGACGCATCAGCTGATCGTAACGCAGGCGCGGCAGGGTAGCCCGCACCCAGATCTGTACAAACAACAGCACGACCACTTTGATCGAGAAATAGACCGGTCCCAGCCACGGCGTGTTGTCGACACTCAACACCGGGAGCGCTCGGGTGATGAACAACGGCAGCGGCTCGCGATAACCGCCAAAGAAGAAAGTGATCGCCAGTCCTGCAATCACGCTCATCTTGATGTATTCGGCCATGAAGAACAACGCGAACTTCATGCCGCTGTATTCAGTGTGATAACCGGCGGTCAGTTCCTGTTCCGCTTCGGGCAGATCGAAGGGCGCGCGGTTGACTTCGGCCAGCGCCGCCAGCATAAAGATCACCGCGCCCACCGGCTGCAAGAATACGAACCACAGTTCCTTCTGCTGATCGACAATCGCATTCAGATCGAGCGTACCGGCGACCACGACCAGCGCCACCAGCGACAGGCCCATGGCCAGTTCATACGAAATCATCTGCGCCGTTGAGCGCAGGCTGCCCATCATCGAGTACTTGCTGTTGCTGGCCCAACCCGCCAGGACGATGCCGTACACGCTGACCGACGTGATCGCCAGCACAAACAAAATACCGACGTTCAAATTTGGCGCGAGCGTCAAATGGATGTCGGTGCCGAAAAAATTAGCCTTGCCGCCCATCGGAATCACTGCGAACACGACGACCGCCGGCACAGCCGCCAGCACCGGCGCGAGTAGAAACGTGAACCGGTCTACGCCGGCCGGGGTAAGTTCTTCTTTGAAGATGAGCTTGATACCATCGGCCAGCGGCTGCAGCAGGCCAAACGGTCCGGCCCGGTTCGGCCCGTAGCGCGACTGAATACGGCCCAGCACCTTGCGCTCCAGCAGCGTCGTGTAAGCAAAAGCCGTGAGCAAAACGACGGTCAGTAAAACCGCATGAATGACCCAGATCAGAATGTTCGTGCCCAAATCATTCATCGTCTACGCCCCTTTAAGAACCTGAGCCGGTTCGATCGGCGCATCGATCAAACGGGGTTGATACACCGCCGATTGATCGATCAAGGTGCCATGCCGATTCAGCTGGCGCACGTGCAGCGTTGATTCCGCTGACGGCACGGGCGGTTCGATCCAGTTCATTTCCGATTGGCCATCCAGCTCCACGCCCGATTTGATCTGCACACCCACGCCGCCCCGATTGTCGTACGCCGTCCCGCCGAAATACAGATCGTTCGATCCAACCGGCGGCCAGGCTTCCGTGACTTGCGCCAGTGCGGCATATTCAGTACCGGAATACTGCGGCACAGTCGCTGCGATTTCAGCCATCACCCCTTCTGAGGTAAGGTAATGTGTCCACTTCAAGCCCAGCTGCTCGCCGACCATCCGAATGATTTCCCAATCGGCCCTGGCCTGGCCCAGTGGCGCGATCGCCTTGTAATAGCGCTGCACGCGCCGCTCTGCATTGGTGAAGGTGCCATCCCGCTCGGCAAACGACAACGCAGGCAGCACGACATCGGCTTGCTTCGCCGTTTCAGTCAAGAACAATTCTTGCACAATCGTGAATTCGGATTTCGGCAGCGTCTGTCCTTCGCCGATCGGATCGCTGCCCACAATGTACAAGGCTTTCAAGCCATCGGCTGGCGTCCACTGCGCACCGTTCGCTGCCAGCATATCGAAGACGCCCTGCGTGTTGTTGTGCGGCCACAATGACAGCAAGCCGTTATTCGCTTTGCCGGCATGCCCGGTCGCCACGACCAGATTCGCGCAGGCTTGCGGCAAAGCGCGGCCTGCGTCCGTGTATTGCCCATTGACCATGATGTCATAAGGCTGCTCATCACCAAACACGACGATCAAGTCTTTCGCTTCGGCGATCAACTTACCGGCTGCGGTGATCTCGGCCTCGGGCACGCCCGTGATCTCTGCCACTTTCGCTGGCGTGTATGCAGCGACCTGATCCCTGATTCCCGAACCCTGATTAACTGCATTCAGCAATCCATACACCAACTGAGTTTCCGTGCCCACCTTATACCGCAGCGAATTCGCCGCGTAGCGATCCATCTTCGTTTCGCGGGCATTCGCCACGATCAACTTCGCGCCGCGCTGAGCGGCGGCTCGCAAGCGCAGCATGTAGACCGGCGCAGTCTCTTCGACATCGCCGGCGACGATCAAAACCACTGTGCCTTTGCCCAGCGCGCCGAGATTCGTTCCGGAGCCGACGCCGTATTTCTGAACCAGATCAGCGCCCGCCACGTGCGGTCGATTGGCAATGCGCGTAGTCTTGACGCCCTCGCGGAAGAGCTTGCCAAAGAGGTAGGCATCTTCATTCGAAACGCGATCGCCGATGAAACCGACGACATGGCCATAGACCACATTCAATCGTTCGGCCACGAGTTTGATCGCTTCATCCCATGTGGCTTCGGCCAGCTGACCGTTCTTACGCACCAGCGGCGTGGTTAAGCGCGCCTGGCTGCGGGTGAAGTGATGCCCGAAGCGGCCTTTGTCGCAAATCCAAATCTCGTTGACGTCTTCGTTCTGACGCGGCATGACACGCAGAATTTCCCACTGGCGATCGCGCGCCGAGCGGCGTGTGCCGAGCGTGAGGTTGCAGCCGACGGCACAGTGCGTGCAGATCGATGGCACGTGGGTCATCTCCCACGGCCGCGCGCGGAAGCGAAAATCTCTGGTCGTCAGCGCGCCCACCGGGCAAATGTCGGTCGTATTGCCGGAGAACTTGGAATCGAAGCCCGGCTCGGACAGCGTATCGATCTGCATCGTGCGGCCGCGCTCGTAGAAACCCAGCACGCGATCATCGGCGACTTCATCCTGGAAGCGGATGCAGCGCGCGCACTGGATGCAGCGTTCCTTGTCGAGAAAAATGATATCGCCCAGCGGATAATGCTTGTCGAGATGCTGCTTGTCGTTGTAGTCGAAGCGCGTCGTGCCGGGGCCGAATTGCAGCGTCAGGTTTTGCAGCGGGCACTCGCCGCCCTTATCGCAGACCGGGCAATCGAGCGGATGCGAAGTCAGCAGAAACTCCAGCACATCCTTCTGCGCCTTCTTCACCACTTCATTCTGCGTACGGACCTGCATGCCCTCTTCGATCGGCGTGGTGCAGCCCGTCTCGAGCTTGAGTCCCCACGCAATCTCGGGCTGGTTGTTCGCGTCGAGCAGGGGTTGGCCGGTGGCCCGATCGATCTTGCGCCGTCCGACTTCGACCAGGCACATGCGGCACATGCCCACCGGCTTCAACTTGGGATGATAGCAAAAGACCGGAATATTGACGCCTAGCTTCTTGGCGGCATCGACAATCACCGTGCCTTTCGGAACTGAGACGAGCACCTCGTTAATGTAAACGTTGATCAAATCAGCCATTACACACGATCCTCAATCCGACTGGGCTTGCTACTCAAACAAACTGCCGCTTCCTTTATAAGTGCTTTCGCTGCGGCGGGCAATTCGCCCGATAAGAACCAACTCTTTATCGTCGTAGACTTTGTAGATGACCCGATATTCCCCAATTCTGATCCGGTAAACAGCCGGCTCAAGTTGAATCGCCTGAGCCGGCCGCGGCGTATTACTCAACAACGCAATGGCCGTGGCAATTCGCGCTCGATCAGCGGCAGGCATTCGCTCGAGATCGCGTTTGACGCGAGATCGCGCGGCTTCAATCCGATACACGCTTTGCCTCGGCGACGACTTCAGCCATCAAATCATCAAACGCAATCTGATCTCCCGCCTGATACTCGACTTCGGCCTCGCGCATGACTCGAAGATCATCGCGGTCTTCGAGCAGGTGGGACAATCCTGCCACGATTTTTTCAAGCCGCACGACGCGATCAAGCAGCTCGCGATAGTCCTGTTCAGGCAAAATGACAACCGGCCCCTGGATCGTAACTTGTTCCATCACGTTCTCCC
>JADGQE010000186.1 GCA_017882055.1 Thermoflexales bacterium | reverse complement strand
CGCGCGGGACAGGCGTCGATGCAAGCGCGACAATCGCGCGGATTAGCGCACGCCCGCAGCGTGATCTTGTATCGTCCGCGAGTCGCCGCACGCCGCTGCCACCGAACGGGCTGGCGGCGCGGCGACAACTCGATCGCATCACGTTTGCACACCGCGCGGCAAATTCCACAGCCGTAACACAGACTCGGATCGATCGTGCATTTGTCCTGCGTCGCGGTATAGCGGATCGCGCCGAAGGGGCACTGCGATCGGCACAGCTTGCAGCCGGTGCATTTGTCCCAATCGACCGACGCGCTGTACTCGGCGGCAAAGAAAACCTGCATCATCCCCGTGCCGATCTGCATGCGATACGCCATGCAATCCTGATCGCAGTTGCACAACCCGCCAATAAAGGGCGTATCGAACGTCCAGACGGAATGCACCAGACCCTCTTTGTCCAGTTTATGAATGGCGGTGCGTGCGTCTTCACGCGTCAGCCATTCAAGGTTCTCGGCATAGTCAGGATATTGGCCGATGAGGCCCAGCGGATCAAGGCCAAGGCCATAGCAGTAGCGCACTTCACGGCGGCCCGTCGTCAAACTGCGGCAGACGCAGGGCAGCCGCACAAACGAATCGATCTGATCCAGAATCTTATCCACATCTTCAATCGGCACCACCTGCCCAAAGTGACTCTTCTTCTGCCGGGCCGTGGCCACTTTGCTGACAACGCCGGGCACAAACGGCAGGGCCTGAATCGCGTCGAGCGCCGACAAAGAACCAGCCACCGAACTCTCAAAGTTCTGAAAGAACTGCGCGATATGTTCTCTGCGCCCATTTTGCGACAACATCGCCTGGCTGTAGTTCTTCATCGCCAGGTACCATATTTTGCCCTCGCCGTGTTCGGCACAAAACTCACACATGTCAACGCTCCTCGCTAGACGTTTCGTTCATCAAACCACATAAGTGACCGGGCGACAAGTGACAGACGTCATGCGCAGATTGCCGGAGTGTGATGACTGCGCCGGGCCACGCCAACGTGCAACCTGCACGAAAAGTCGCGCCCGTCACGAGTGGTTCCATTTGGCGAGCCGGGTCAAGCATGTTATGATGACGGCATGTTATCCAGGTTCGGGCTAAGCGCATTGACTCGCCAACAAAAACTAACGCTGCTCATCTTTGCCCTGCTGAATGTCTTCATTTTGGGAGCGCTGTTTGTATTGGTGCTCGCTGATACAACGCCGGTCGTGGAGCTGCCGACCACTCCAGATAACAGCCTCGATTGCGCCGAAAAAGCCGCGGTTGCCCTGCGCCAACGAAGCGTGGCCGCTTCGGTCAGCGTGATCGATCATCAAACACTTGAGGTGCATGTCACCGGACCGGATGCAGCCGCGGCCTGGGAGGTCTTCAGCATGACCGTCCGGCTGGCGCAAGCCGACTGCGGGCCGTATCCGCTCATTCACATCGATGTGCCTGATCCCGAAGGCCATCCCGGCACCCGGCTGATGATGGAACTCACCTGGCCGCAAATCGAAGGCTGGGCGGCTGGCCGATTCGATGACGGACAACTATCGCAAATGATGCGTCGCAGCACCTACCAGGTTGCGCCCATTCCAACCCCGGCTGCCGGCCAATAGCCCAACACCTTCAACGCAGGCAGCCACCACGCGCCCGCGCCGCACACGGGCATCTGCGGTAAAATATCTATGCAGCCAAAACACAACAGGGGAGCCTAACATGATCTTCTCGCGTCAGCAACTCGAACAGTTCGAAGAAGAAACACTCGCGCCGTATGGCATGCGCAGCCGCAACTCCAGGGGCCGCGTCTATCCCGAAGACGAACATCTTGACCGCACCGCCTTTCAGCGCGATCGCGATCGCATCATCCACACCACGGCCTTTCGCCGCCTCGAATACAAGACGCAAGTCTTCGTCGTCACCGAAGGTGATTATTACCGCACGCGCCTGACCCACACGCTCGAAGTCGCGCAGATCGGTCGAACGCTGGCGCGCGCGCTCGGCGCCAATGAGGACCTGGCCGAAACGATCTGCCTCGTGCACGACATCGGCCATCCGCCGTTCGGTCATTCGGGTGAGTCCACGCTGGCGCGCTTGATGAAGGATCACGGCGGCTTCGATCACAATCAGCAGGCACTGCGCATCGTCGAAACGCTGGAGCGGCGTTATCCCGAGTGGCCCGGCCTCAACCTGACGTATGAAACGCGCGAAGGCATCGTCAAACACGAGACCGAATATGACACGCTGAGCTTTGCCGAAGCCTTTGAACCGCACAAGCGCGGCCAGCTCGAAGCGCAGATCGCCAATGCCGCCGACGAGATCGCTTACAACGCGCACGATCTGGATGACGGGCTGCGCGCCGGCTTGTTTGCGCCGGCCGATCTGGACCAGCTTGAATTGTGGGAACAGCTGAAGCACAGCGTGGGTTGGAACGGGCGCGACTTCGACGATCTGTGGCGGCATCGTTTGATCCGGCGGCTGATCGGGCTGGAAGTGACCGACGTCATCCAGGCCACCGAGCTGCGCATCGTCGCCGCCAACGTCAAGTCGATCGAGGATATCCAGGCATTGAAGCATAACCTGATCGGCTTCAGCGACGCGCTAAAGAAGATCAATCGCGGCTTGAAGGATTTTCTATACAACCGGATGTATCGGCATTACCGCGTGATGCGGATGCAGACCAAAGCCGATCGGTTATTGAGCGAGCTGTTTAACGCCTACACGCTCGAGCCAGGTCAGCTGCCCGAATCGGCCCGCAAACGCATCGAAGTCGATGGGCTGCAGCGTGCGGTTTGCGACTACGTGGCCGGCATGACCGATCGATTTGCCCTGGACGAACATGCCAAAATGTTCGATCCGCGAGTAAGAGTTTGACACCCCCACCCCCGCCTTCGGCGGCCTCCCCCGCATTTCAGGGGAGGGAAAGATCAAAAAGCGGGACGAGAATTTGTATTCTCGTCCCGCTTTGATTTTGATGAACCGATTAGATTAGCTGCCCGTGCTCCACGCCGCCAATTCAATGGTGATCTGCTGGAAGAAACTGTTGGCGGGCAGACTGCTGCTGCCGTATTGCAAATCCACGATGCGCGCGTTGACTTTCAACGTCTGAGTGGTCAAGGCCGTAATCTCGCCTTTCTTCACTAACACCGCTTCGCCCTTCGGTGCCAGCCTGGCGCGCAGAGCCTGATCGTTGTAGGCGTTCTCGCTCATGAATACTTTGGTCAACGTGCGAATATCGTTCTTGTCGAACAACCAGACCTCCAGCGCGGTGACCTTGTCGGGACTGCCCGTGCCGATGAGTTCGCTGATGCCGACCCCGCATTCACCCAGGAAGTCGCTGGTCGACGTCTCGATACTGAAGGACACATCGTAGCGATCATCGCCGAGTGCGTAGGACGTCACGTACTGGGCCAGCGGCGGCGTTGATTCACCCGCCCACGCCGTCTTTTGAACCGGGTGCGGTGCGCCCTGCGCTCGACTAACCGGTGGCGCGGCTACCGCAATTTGCTGCGTCACTTGCTCAGTGGTGTCACCCGAAGCAGCCTGCGAAGATACGGCCATGCCGCTCGTCACAGCGGCTGCAGCCGCGCGGCTGCGGCGCTGAATGATCCACACGAGCGCCACGGACGCACCAATAATGACCAACACTCCAATCACGACTACCGGCGATATGCCACTCGCTGGTGGCTGTGGCGTTTGCCCGCCAGACGGCGCTGGCGCACCATTCGGTCCTACTTCCCTTGGGTAAGCTGTGAGTGCGCTTCTCAGGGCAGCGAGCCGATCGCGATCTGCACCAGGCTGCTTAGAATCGATCATCTTCCCGAGTTGTGTGATCACTTCCTGCTTGGTCCAGCCGTCGCCCAACTTCACCGCCAGCTCATCGAGCGACTTAACGCCGCCGCTGGCGTATGAATCGGCTGCAAATTGCAAGAAGACTTGCTGATAGTCATTGCTCAACCTGGCAGGTCGGGCACCAATGACATTGGCCGGCCAGATGACCCAGCCAACCAGTAACCCGATCAGCAAGCCAATGACAATCGAGATGACAACCGTAGTCCAAAGATAACCGGCAGCGAGTCCCCTGACCGCCACCAGCATAACCTTGACCTGCTTATCCATACCTGCTTGTTGGCCCGTCATAATTTTGACTCCTTCATCAACATATTGTCAGGATATGTTCCTGCTGAATTACAGGCGAGAATACGTACGCGATACCACTACAGTATAAATTGGAGTGGGCTGCAAGTCAAATCAAATTGCGGCGCGACAAACAGGCGCTGGATCGACCGCTAAATCCAGCACGTCGTTCCTGCAACGTAGTGGAGCGGATTAGTCATTTACCGGTGAGCAAGGTAAAATTGAGTTGGCCGTTGCCATTTCTTCAAACATCACCGGGGAGTTCGATATGCAGCGTTCCATTTTGCTATGGCTTTCTCGCAACACCTTCTTCCGCCGCTTGACCACCCAGTTGAGTTTTGTCCGTCGCGCGGTTATGCGCTTTGTCGCAGGTGAAACGGTCGACGATGCCATCCGCGTCATTCGCGAATTGAATGCGCAGGGCATCGTCGCCACGCTCGATCATCTGGGTGAAAACGTCACGAATCAAGACGAGGCCCGCCGCGCCGCCGACGATTACATATCGGTACTCGAAGCGATCGGTGCGACCGGCGTGAAGTCGCACGTCTCGGTCAAACTAACCGCGATCGGTCTCGATCTGGGTGACGACTTCTGCCGCGCGAACGCGGCTCGCATTCTGACAAAAGCCAGAGAGGTTGGCGCGTTCGTGCGGATCGATATGGAATCGACCGACTACACCGATCGGACGCTGGCGATTTATCGCAGCCTGCGCCAGGAGTTCGATAACGTCGGTATCGTGATTCAAGCCTATCTCTATCGCAGCGAAGCCGACATCGATGCCTTGTGCCAGGCAGGTGCCAGAGTCCGATTGTGCAAAGGGGCTTACAAAGAGCCGCCACTCAAAGCGTTTCCCAAGAAAGCCGATGTCGATGCCAATTACGTGCGCCTGACCAGGATGCTGCTTAGTGACAAGGCGCGGATACGCGGCACACGCGGCGCCATCGCCACACACGATCCCAGGATGATCGAAGCCGCCCAGCGATACGCCGCCGAAAATAAAGTGCCGCTGGACGAATTTGAGTTTCAGATGCTGTACGGCATTCGACGTGAGTTGCAGCGGCAACTCGCCGGCGAAGGCTACGGCATGCGCGTCTACGTGCCTTACGGCACCGAATGGTATCCGTATTTCATGCGCCGCCTGGCTGAACGTCCGGCTAATGTGTGGTTCGTGTTGAGCAATCTATTGCGACGCTAAAACCAAGTGATCCACTTACGCAATATCGTTTCAGCAAACCCATGGACATTCAAAACAAAATCGCTTTAGTCACGGGCGGTGCGCACCGCGTCGGGAAGGCGATTGCCCTGGCGCTGGCTCGATCGGGCGCACACGTCGCGATCACCTACAACCTCTCAGCCGATGACGCGCAAACCACGCTGGCCGAGATCCGCCAATCGGGTGTGAAGGCCGCCGCGTTCCAGTGCGATCAAACCCAGCTCGGGTCGATCGACGCGCTGTTTGCAGCGTTGCGCCAAGAGTTCGATCACCTCGATATTCTGATCAACAGCGCAGCGATCATGGAACGCCAGCCCGCGCTGGAGGTGTCGCCCGCCGATTGGGAACGTGTGATCAACACCAATTTGCGCGGCCCGTTCTTCATCGCGCAGGCCGCCGCTAAATGGATGCGCGAATCAGGCCAAGCCGGATCGATCATTAACCTCGCGGATCTTTCGGCTCTGCATCCGTGGCCGGGCTACATTACCCACGTCATTAGCAAAAGCGGCCTTGTGGCGATGACGCAGACGCTGGCTCTGGCACTCGCACCGACGATCCGCGTGAATGCCATTGCGCCGGGAACGATTTTGAAGCCGGACGATTGGGATGAAACACGCTGGCAGCATGTCGTTGAAACGCTGCCACTCAAACGCAGCGGCTCCACCCGTGAGGTAGCCGAAGCCGTATTGTTCTGCCTGCGCAGCGATTTCATGACCGGGCAAGTGATCGTCCTCGACGGCGGGCGCAGTTTGAAATAATGAACAGAAACCGCATTTCTTGTGTGAATGTAGTAAAATGAATTTAAGCCGATGAGCGCCAAACACGATTTGATTTGCAAGCGATTGCGGGATGAAGGCGATAAGTTACTGACCCTGTTCGAGGCATTAACGCCCGACCGATGGCAAACCGTGATCTACACGGACGGCATGAAGTGGTCGATCAAGGATGTGCTGGCGCATCAAGTTTCCGCCGAGCGTAAACTCCAGTTCTACGGACAGGATATTCTAAATGGCGGTGAAGGCGCACCCGCAGACTTCGTCGTCAACGAGTTCAACAACGCCGAAGTCGCCGGCCTGAGCGATCGATCGGTCGCCGAGTTATTGGCTGATCTGCGATCAGTGCGGCAAACGACGATCGATCTGGCCAGGACAATCGCCGAAGCCGAGTTTGCCAGATGTGGACGGCATCCGGTCTTCGGCCTGATTTCAATGGAGGAGATGTTCAAACTGATCTATCGCCACAACATGCTGCACGCCCGTGACATTCGAAAAGCAACCGGAGGCACAAACCATGACACAGAGTGAACGCAAACACGTACTGCACGATCATTTGATCCGAACGCGCGAAGACTTGCTGAAGATCGTCGGCGCGATGCAGCCCGCCGATTGGAATAAGCCTGTCCAGGCGGCAGAAGCCAGCTGGACGGTGAAGCAGCTGCTGTCGCACATCGCCACATCGGAGAGCGGGCAGATCAAGACCGCTCAGGCCATCGCCGCCGGGCAGCCGACCGTGCCGGACGATTTCGATCTCAATCGCTATAACAATCGGCAAGTTGAGAAAAACAAGGACAAGCAGCCGCCCGAAATTTTGTTTGTGATGGCTGAGTCACGGCAGAAGCTGCTGGCCTTTTTAGACGAAGTGCCGGAAGAGGCGCTCGATAAGCGCGGCAAGCATGCGCGCGGCGATGTGATCTCACTGGAGCAATTGTTTCTCCGCATCGGCGATCACGAGGCCGAGCATACGGCCGAGATTGGGAAAGCACTGGGGAAATAGCGCTGGTCAAGCGGGGGCGAAGCAATTCACGAGGAGAACCGTCCATGTTCAAACACGCCATCGTTCGTCCGCCCAGTGTGAATTTTGCCGGAGGCTTAACGACCGTCGATCTCGGCAAGCCGGTTTATAAGAAGGCGCTTGAGCAACATTTACGTTACTGCGAAGCACTCCAACACTGCGGCTTGACTCTGACGGAACTCGAAGCCGATTCACGCTATCCCGATTCGACCTTCGTGGAAGACGCAGCGATTCTGACCGATCGCGGAGCCATCCTCACACGCCCCGGCGTACTCAGCCGTGAAGGCGAGGTTGCCAGCATCAAGGAAACACTTGCGCAGTTTTATCCGTCCTTTCATACGATCACGGCCCCGGGCACGCTCGACGGCGGCGACATTTGCGAGGCCGATGATCATTTCTTCATCGGTGTTTCAGAACGAACCAACGAAGCAGGCGCGCAGCA
>JADGQE010000185.1 GCA_017882055.1 Thermoflexales bacterium | reverse complement strand
TTTCGAGCCGTTGGCTGAGCGTCCACCTACGTGGGCGCGGCTTCGTCGGCGTAGGCCGACAGTCGGCGGAACGCCCTTCAGGTGCGATTTTAATCGCCGGATGCCAAATTGAGAATTGCTGTCGCAGGCTGATGCGATTTGACATCACTCCCCGGCGCGTGTATAGTCACACATTATGCGATCACTCTTCAGCCGGTTCGCACCACGGCGCAAAAACCCGCCGCCCGTCGAACCGCCGGTCGAACCTGAGCCTGAGCCGACCGAGGCTCAAGCAACTGCTGCTCCTCCTGCTGCGGGAGTCTTCATCACTCGCCGACAGATCCGCGGCCTATTGATCGTGCTGATCTTCAATGTCCTGATCCTGATCGGGCTGGCGGCCATCGCGCTAAGCGTAACGCCATCGATCCAGATTGTTCAGGTTATCGCGCCGCCGCCTGCGCTGGCGACACGCATTCCACCACCTACAGCAGTCCCGCCCACGCCGCTCCCGCCAACACCCACACCGATCTCACCCTTTGGGGGTGGTGGCGCCATGGCGTTCACTTTGCGACGCAACGGCGTGTCCAATGTTTACGCCATCAACGCCAGCGACAAGCAGCTGATCCGGCTCGTGAGCAGCCCGTCCGATGAGCGCGATCCGGCCTTCTCGCCAGACGGCCAGGAGATCGCGTTCGCTTCGCACCGCGATGGAAACTGGAACATTTATCGCATGAACATCGCGTCGGGGGTGACCACACGCTTGACCTTCACTTTCACCTACGCGGCCGGACCCGCCTGGTCGCCGGATGGCAAGTTCATCGCATTTGAAGGCTACAGCGACAACAACCTCGACATTTACAGCATGGATCGCGCCGGCAAAAACGTGAAGCGTCTCACCAGCGACCCTGCGCCGGACACCCATCCAGCCTGGTCGCCCGACGGCAAGTTCATCGCATTTTCATCCTATCGCAATGGCAACAAAGACATTTACCTTTTTCCACTCGAATCGCCTGAGGGTGAAGCCGATCTGGCAAACCTGACCAACACACCCGATCGTGATGAAGATAGCCCGGCCTGGTCGCCCGACGGCACCCAACTGGCCTACACCTCTGGCCGCCCTGGCGATCAACTGATCTACGTCAACACGTTCGATCTTCAATTCAAGAGTTTGCAAGAAGCCGATGTAGGACTATTTGGTCAGGGCAGCGAACCGACCTGGTCATCCGATGGCAAAGCCCTGGCTTTCACTTATCATCGTGGTGATCGCGACGTGTTGATCGGCGCGAATCTGGGCGGCTGGGGACTGGCGCAGGAGGCCTTCGGCGGGCGCGAGTTTATCGATCACCCGACCTGGGGGCCACAGATCATTTCCGCCGGCGTGATCAGCCGCAGCCTGGCTGAAGCGCCGCTCAAAGCTCCGCCACTGTACACCGAAATCGTCAGCCCGACCGGGTCCGGTCAACCACCGTATGTTTTCGTGCAGCTCGAAAATATCAATCCGCCCGGCATGATGCTCAGCGACGCCGTTGATGATTCGTTCCGGGCGCTGCGCGCGCGCGTCTTGCAAGAAACTGGCCTCGATTATCTAAGCGTGGTCGGCGACACGACCCGGCCCATGAATCACATTCCGCGCGATGGGCAGAGCCGCCGATCATTTCACGTGGCCGGCCGGGCCGTTGACATTGATCAAGGGCCTCTTCAGCAGCCTGGCAACCTGGTCGTGTTCGTACGGGAGGACATCGGCTATGTGACTTATTGGCGTGTCTTCATCAAAGCCAGGAAGCAAGATGGGACGCAGGGCGAACCCTTGCGCGAAGCACCGTGGGAATTGCAAGTCGGCACCGATACAGGCGGCCAGCCCATGGCCGTAGTGCCGGCCGGCTTCTACGTCGATTTCACCACACTGGCCGCCGATTATGGCTGGGAGCGCGTGCGGGCGATCTACCGCTGGCGATCGTATTACCCTGATGTCGAATGGTGGCACTTCCAAAGGACCGATGGACTGTCATGGTGGGATGCCATGAAACAAGTTTACAAAGAGGCAGACATCATCAGTTCATATGGACCATACCCCGGACGCGACAATTGAAGCAGGCAGGAGAATCGGTGATTAGGGATCAGGGATCAAGAGCAGGAATCAGAGATCAGGATTAAACTATTCGCCAATCACTGATAACTGACTACTGATGACTGATTTGACAGGCATGTAAAGGTAAGTTAATATGTCGCGCCTTATGGTTTGACTAACAAGTTCTGCATAGTTTTCCGAAGACAGTTGGACTGCGGCAGAACAACCCTGCAAAATTTAATGGTCAAACCATTAGCGATCCAACTGCTGCAAATTTCAAAGGAGAAGAAGCAATGAAGAAAATGTCTCTGTTTGTTGTGTTAATGGTCATCGGCGCGCTGGTCCTGACAGCCTGCGGCGCTAGCCCGGCGCAGCCCAGCGGCGGGGGAGCACCTGCGCCAGGCGTTGGAACCGCCCAACCAACCGCCAAGTCCAACCCTAATAATGCCCAACCAACTCCAACTGCAGCGGCGCCGACGAAAACTGCGGCCGCGCCCAAATCTACCGACGCGAGTAGCGGCAACGTCGAGCTGCAGGACGTAACTGAAGGTCTGGCAAGCCTCGATTCTTATCAATCCACCTTTGTCATGTCGTTCGAGGGCAAGGACAAAGATGGCAAACCCGTGGCCAGTAACCTTGCTTTTGAGGAAGCCTATCAGAAGAACCCACCCGCCAAGCGCACCAAGTATTCCGGGTTAGGCACCAGCAGCACGACAGCAAATCTGGCCGATAACACAACGGAAATCATCGAAGTGGGCGGCAAGAGTTACTTTATGCTGGGTACCACCTGCACTTCATCCGATAGCTCAGAAGCGCCAACAGCAACCTCGAACTTTTCCCCCTCTGGCGTGATGGGCGGCGTGAAGAGCTCACAACTCATTGGCACTGAAAACATCAATGGCGTCTCAGCCAAGCATTACGCGCTTGATGTCGCTTCATTGGTCACTCTGGGTGCCTACGCCAACGCGAAAGGTGAAGCCTGGATCGCCGATCAAGGCAACTTCGTCGTGAAATATACTTTCGAAGCGACCGGCCAGAACGCTCTCTTTGGCGGGAGCGATGGTTCTGAGGGCACAATTAAGTGGAATTACGAAGTGACGAGCATCAATCAACCGGTCAACATTGTTGCGCCTGACAAATGCGGCAATGCAGCGGAAGACATCCCGATGATGGCCGACGCGACCGACAAATTCGCGTCAGGCGGAATGTCAACCTATACCACCGCGTCTGCCTTGAAAGACGTGATTGATTTTTACACCAAGGGGATGAAGGACAACGGCTGGTCACCCAAGGACGATAGCCTGGTCCAGGATGCTTTTGCCACGATGTCTTTCACGAAGGATAATCGTACCGTATCCATCATGCTCAACTTCGATCCGGACAAGAAGACAACGTCTGTTGTGATCACCGAGCAAAAGTAGTCGCGCAACGCAGCTACGATCAGACACCTGGTTTCTTCAAGGAACCAGGTGTCTTTTTGATTATCAGCCACGCTACGCCGATCAGCGCCAGACCAAGGCCGCCCGCGACGACGGCTATGACGCCCCACCCGACGGCAAAATGGTACAGTCGATCGATCTCCGGCGCAATTTTGACGAAATGCAGCGGCGCGATCGAGGCAGCGGCGAGGCCCAGCACAATCCACAGGATCGCCTCCACCCGGTCAGAGCGAAGAATGCGTCCGCCGAAAACGGTCAAGCCAATCGCGATCAGCATCACCCCGACTGTCGCCCAGAACGTCGGGCCAAATTCCGGCGATCGATACGCAGTCAGCAGGAACGTAAAGCCCGGCAGCGGGGTAAAGACCAGCAGCAAACTTAGAGCCAGCAGCGCCAATCGTAGTCCAAATGATTTGATGCGGCTCGCCAGCAAACCCAGTCCCAGCGACGTGAGCCAGATCGGCACGTAAAACAATTCGCGCATGATGCCGATCTCACCGGATCGGACGACGGGCATAAACTTGACAAACTCAGCCAGATCATCGGCCGCCAGATTAAGCCCGGCGTCCTTATGCGCCGCCCATGGCCCAAAGTAACCGGCGCCGATCAAGCCCAGCGCCGCAAACAACAGCACGCGCCACTTCACACTCGACCAGCCTTTGGCGTGCCGCGTACGACGCGGCTGATCTGCTTATCCTCGCCGGATTGCGCCGTGAAGTAATCGTTCATGAATTGGCTGCGGCGTTGGCGCAAAGCCAGTGGCGCGACAGCTCGCAGATCGCGCAGATTGACTTTCGTTCGGCCATCGGCCGCGGCATGCGCGCGCGCCGCTTCAAACAGTGTGATCTCGGTGCGATGCGAATCAATGCCAAGCCGCTTGATCCACCCCAGGCCTAAGCGCTCGACTTCGCGCGTCAGCGCCACCCTGGGCAATCGCCCGCGCGCTTCGACGATCTCGTTGGCCGCCGCGCTCGTCTCCTCCGACCAGGCATCGACCAGCGCATACGGATTGGTGCGATAAGTCTGCACGCGGCGATAAATCTCCAATCGCTGGCCTTCATTCGGCAGGCCGCGCACGACGACGCGCAGTCCAAATCGATCGTGAATTTGCGGGCGCAGCCGGCCCTCTTCGGGATTCATCGAGCCAATCAAAATGAGGCGCGAGCGATAAGTCGCCGCGAGCGGGCCGCGCCGCACCGAGTATTGATCCTGCGCCGCCGCATCGAGGATGGAATTAGCCACTTGATCGTCCAGCAAGTTGACCTCGTCGATGTACAGCACATTCTGATCGGCCTGCGCCAGAATACCGCGCTCCAAATGCACGCGGTTCTGCTCCAACGCCACGCGTTCGTTAAGGCCGCCAATGACATCCTCCAGCCGCGCATTCAACGGCAGTTCGACCAGCCGCATCCGATCGGGCGCCGTAATCGGTTCGCCGCGTCCCAGCTTTTGCGCGCAGTCGGCGCAGATCGCGTCGAAGCCCTGAGCGTAAGCGGCTTCCGGTTCGCAGCCATTCGGGCACGTGCTGCGCTGAACCGACGGCAGTAGATCGATCAGCCCGCGCACCGCTGTGGTCTTGCCGGTGCCGCGCGGGCCGATCAACAACACGCCGCCGACGTGCGGATTGATCAGCGTCAGGATCAACGCCGTCTTCATTTCGGTCTGACCGACCATAGCCAGCAGCGGAAAATGAGGCCGGTCCGCCAGGCCGCGATCGACCGATCGGGCCGCCAGGACTTTGCGAGCCGGGTTATCACGATTGAGAATATTGAGGAGCAGGGAGTTTTGTTTGGGCATCGCCACATCAATCGTTCAGATTATACCATCGCGTTCTTAACCATGAATGTCGACCAGCGCGCGGCTGGCCCGCCGTGCGAACTCCCGCTCGACCTCGTAGGTTAACACCTTTTCGGCTTGTTCACAGTTGACCCAACGGCGAACGAATTTTTCATGATCGAGATTCGGGCCAGCGTAAGCGCGATCACCCGTCAAGCGCATCAGGAAATAGGACTCGGTGCGCGTCACCTGAGCGCCTTTGCGAAAATTGAAAAAAGAATGTGTGATCGATCCGAGATTGGCGGCGATCACCACGTCTGCGTAGCCGGTCTCTTCCTGAACTTCGCGCACTGCCGCTTGCTCGATCGTCTCACCCGGTTCAACGTGGCCCTTGGGCAGACGCAGCTCGGTTCGGCCTTCAATCTCCAGCAGCAAAAACCACACGCCCTGCTGATCCTCACGCACCACCACGCCGCCCGCCGCCTGATATTTGTCCTTGTTGATCATTGGTCGCTCTCGCGTTTGGCGCGCGCCAATCGATCAGCTTGCCGCCGCTTGCCTTGCTCAAAGCGCACGACCTCTTCGTCGGTCTCCAACTTCAAGGGCGGCACTTCGACCGGACGACCGGCTTCATCCAGCGCGACGTACACCAAATAGGCACTGTTGGTATGCGTCTTTTGTCCCGACAAAATGTCTTCGGCTTCTACCTGCACCTCAGCCTCCATCGAGGTGCGGCCGACGTAATCGAGGCGCGCCGTAAACGTCACCAGATCGCCGACATGCACTGGCGACAGAAACTGCAGCGAATCGACGGCGACGGTCACCGACGGACGGCGGGCATGCCGGATCGCGCACAAGCCGCCCGCTTCGTCGATCAACTTCATGATCCAACCGCCGTGCACATTGCCGATGTGGTTGGCATGATCGGGCTGCATGAACTGCGCCAAAACAACGCTCGAATCCGCGCTGCGTTTACCTTCCATGACCACCTCCCGCAAACAGGAAACGGCCACCGACGCTATGCGCCGGTGGCCGCGATCATCATCCCGTTGATAAAAACCCCTATCCCACAGCCGATAGTCTTAGACCGCTTTCTTCATGCGGGTTTCGATATACTCAACCGCGCCGCTGACCGTCGTAATCGTCTGCGCATCCTCGTCCGAAATCTCCGCGCCGAATTCTTCTTCGAAGGCCATGATCAGTTCGACCAGATCGAGCGAATCGGCCTCCAGATCTTCACGGAAGCGTGCTTCCGGCACGACCTTGGCTTTATCAACTCCCAACAATTCTGCCACGATACCTTGAACACGTTCGAGCGTAGTTCCTTCTGCCATACTCTCACCTCCCTGGAATTGTCCCTGCAAGAATGGGGCTATTGTAGCCACTGGGTTGAAATTGTCAAGGATGGCTTGACATCCCAAATGGACGTGTTACCATGTCTATCGCACCATTACAACCCCCTTTCGATAAAAAAGTTGCGCGGCCACATGAAACCTTGCGAAGGTTGATGGTACACGCGGCGATGACTGGCTGAAACCTTCGCAAGGTTACGAGGAGACACATGACCATCGAACGCCGCAAGGCCGACCACATCCGCATCAACCTTGACGAGGACGTGGGGTTCGATCAACTGACCATCGGCTTTGAGAATTACCGGTTTATCCATCAGGCTTTGCCGGAACTCGATCTTAAGGCGATCGATCTCACCACCCGATTGTTCGGCAAGCCACTCAAAGCGCCGGTGCTCATCTCGTCAATGACGGGCGGTACCGAGCAGGCGAAGCAAATCAATCTCAACCTGGCCCGGGCCGCACAAGCCTACGGCGTGGCACTGGGTCTCGGCTCTCAGCGCGCGGGCATCGCGCAGCCAGAGACCGCCGATACCTTCAAGGTACGCAGCGTCGCCCCCGATATTCTGTTGTTTGCCAATATCGGCGCGGTGCAGCTCAATTATGGCTTTGAGGTCGAGCACTGCTACGCAGCCGTCGAGATGATCGAAGCCGATGCGCTGATCCTGCACCTCAATCCGCTGCAAGAAGCCGTGCAGCCCGAAGGCGACGTGAACTTTGCGGGACTGGCGAAGAAAATCGAAACGGTTTGCAAACGGCTGCCGGTACCGGTGATTGCGAAAGAAGTCGGCTGGGGGATCAGCGAGCAAGCCGCACGGATGCTGGCTGAGGCAGGCGTGGCCGCGATCGATGTGGCGGGATCAGGCGGCACTTCGTGGAGCCAGGTCGAGATGTTCCGGGCGCCCGACGATCTGCATCGACGAGTCGCGGCGGCTTTCCGTGATTGGGGCATTCCCACCGCCGAATCGATCCAGCTGGTCCGGCGTGCTGCACCCAACCTGCCGGTGATTGCCTCAGGCGGACTTCGATCCGGTA
>JADGQE010000184.1 GCA_017882055.1 Thermoflexales bacterium | reverse complement strand
GGCCGGCTGGCAAGGGCCACAGCGTTGAGAAGAGCGCCAGGGCCGCTGCTCGCGGTCATGCTGTTGTTGGTGATACTGATGCTCGGTTATCAGCATGTGCACCTGCGCGTCACCGGTGATCCGCTGCCGGGCTGCGATTGGCAGGCGTGGCCGGTGCGGGTTGAGCAGCTATGCTGCCCGTAAGATGTCACGCGCTGTGGCGTGCGATCGCTGACCGGGTGTGGCGGCGCCCGCCAGCGTCTGTGGATCTGCCGCCGATCAGCAGTCAGATTCTGTCGATGTTCACCGACGGGCGCAAGTATCGGGTGTACTGCCATCCGGTGCTGCAGACGGTGAACACAGCGAGTTGGCTTAAATCTGTTCGAGAGAATACGGAGGATATGATGGGACAGTCTTCAGTTGTTGACAGTGGCCGTACTTCAGGCACCGTGAAGTGGTTCAGTCGAGCGAAGGGTTACGGGTTTATTACCCAACCAAATGGCCCGGATGTTTTTGTGCATTTCTCGGCCATTACAGGCGAAGGTTTCCGCAACCTCGATGAGGGGCAGCCGGTCGAATTCACCGTACAGCAAGGCCCGAAAGGTTTGCAGGCAGCCGACGTGCGGCCCGTTTAGCATGGACACGATCATCATCGTCTTTCGAGATTATGCGCACAGTTTGCTGTGCCACGCGGTGTGCCTCGAGGCCGATGATCGGGCGGGCGCGCTGGCCATCTATGCCAGCTTGAAAGTGGAACAGCATCCATCCCACCAAAGGACGGGGATTCCATTAGTGTACCTTGCGCGGGTCGTCGAGCCGGAGCGGTTGACCAAGCCGCTTAGTCTGGCTGGCTTGTTAGCCGGCGCGCGCAGTGTTGGAGGATAAGCCATGAACCCCAATTTCATATTTGCGCTGCTGGCTGCGGCTGGCATCTTTTTCGCCTTCAGCGGCCTGGTGATGCCACGCCACGTGCGCCTGGAACAACCCACGCCGTCGCGCGGACTGGCCGCACTGCAAGTCCGGTTGGATGCGGCCGAGTTGCCGGTGAAGGCCAATGAATTCATCGTGACCTGTCTGGTCACGGCCATCATCTGCGCCGTAGTCGCCATCGTACTCGGCACGCCGGCCCTGGCCATCGCGGGTGTCACGGTCGGACCGGCAATCATCTGGCAGCGCTATGAAGCCCAACGCGACAAGTTCCGGCAGGACTACGACGAATCACTGGCGGAATGCGTGCAACTGCTGCGTGAAGGTTTCTCCGCCACCGGCTCACTGCGTGACGCCCTCGATCATGCGGCGCGCAACGGCCCCGATCCGGCCGCGGCGGATTTTCGCCAGGTGTGGATGGCGCACGAGTTGGGCACGGAACTGGCCGAGGCCTTTGCCGAAATCATCACGCGCCGGCGCAACCCCTATCTCCGCATGGTGGCGGAGGCGTTGACGCTCAAAGCGACGGAGGGGGGCAGCATCAGTGAAGTGCTGCTCGGGCTGGAGACGATGGTGCGCGAGCAAATGGCGCTGCGCCGCGAGATCGTGGCCAGGCAAGCGCAAGCCCGGCTCGAATCCATGATCGTCTCACTCGCGCCGATGGGCTTCTTCCTGGTGATGAAGATCGTGCCGTGGATGCGGGAGTATGAGGGCGGCTTCTACTCGTCGTTGCTAGGACAGATCGTGTTGACGGTGGCGATCCTGTTCTCGGCGGTTGCCTTTTTCATGGCGCGCCGGATCGCCACGCGCGGGTTAACGCTGGACGTGAAAGTCGTCGCGGGCTGAGAGTTGAAGATCGATCGTGATTTGCAGCAATAGAAAACGGAGTGAGCCATCATGACAGTTATGCCTTTTGCCTTCATCGCCGCGTTCGGCGTGTTCATGTTCGTCGATGCGCTGCGACCGCGCGCGCCGCGTATCCGGCTCACCGACGCCGACACGCGGCCGATGACACAGCGGCTGCTTGCGACCTTGTTTGTGCCGGCTGCCGAGCGGGTCTTGACGTTGGGCCGGGTCGATCTGCGTGTGCACAAGCTTGATCTCGCGCGGCGGCTGGCGCGTGCCAACTATCCGCCGCCATTCACGGTGCCGGAAGTGGTGATGTCCTACCGGTTGTTCACTGCGATCTTGTTCGCGTTGTTCGGCGGCGTCTTCGGATTGCTGATCGGTCTGAGCGCCGCCACTGTCCCGGTGATGCTGGGGTTGGCGGTCTTCGGCTGGGCCATGCCTGATCGCACCATCGCCAATGCCGAGCGCGATCGCAAAGAGCAGTTGATGCTCGATGCGGCTTCGACGATGGATCGGCTGGCAATTCATGTCTCGTCCGGCAGTGCGCTGCCGATGGCGATTCGCTCGGTGGCGGAGAAACCCGGGGGTGCGTGGGTCGCGGAGTGCCGCAAGTTTTCGGCCTATTACGCGACCGGCGACGATTCGGGCGGCCATACGGGCGGCGATTTTGAAAATACCGCCGATACGGTAGTTCAGAAAAGCGGCCGGCTGCCGGAGATCGCGCGTGTGTTCGAGCGGCTCAAAGCCGCCAATGAAATGGGCGGCGGCGGCACCGGCAAAGCCTTGCGGCAAATGGCCGCTGACGCGCGTTTGTCGGCCAAGTTAGTCATTGCCGAGCGCGGCTACAAAAACGCGGTGCTCATGGTGATTCCGGCTTTCTTCGCCATCATCGCGATCATGCTCATCCTGGTCGCGCCCGGTGCGGTCAAGATGATCAGCGTGATTGGCGGTTAGCGCTCGACGCGGGGAAGACGATGCTGCCAGGCCACTGTCACCGCCCCAGGCTCGCCCATGCGGCTTGTGAGGCCTAACGGGTTGAAGAACGTGACATAGGGGCTCAGCCACAGCCTGGCAATCGGTCTTCAAGCCAGGGGTCAATGGTCAGCCGCGTAATCTTGTCAGGAAGGGAGGTGAGAATACCATGCGTTTTCTGAAAGGCAAGTCCGGTCAGGCCGTCGTCGAATGGCTGGTCGGTGCGATCCTCGTGATCGCAGTGGTCGGCACGGTGGTCATGTTGGTCGCCAGAACCACGGCGACTGAAGGCGACAAGACGAACACGTGGATCGGCGCGATTCCCGATCCCTAACTCGTTCTGGTGGTCCGTCCAGATCGTCTCAGCCTGCCCCGGGCCAAACCTCCGGGAGGCCCGGGGCCCAACTTTTCAACAGGAGAAATTGCCATGTTCAAGAAACTGTTTCAAACATCGATGCTGGCCGACTCGTCCGGTCAAGGCTACACTGAATACGTTGTGTTGTTGGCCTCCGTGCTGGCGATCGCGGCCATCATCGTCGCCACGATTACGTTGGTCGGGAATGTTTTTCGGCGACAGCAAGGCCGGATCAACGCGCTGCCGTGAAAGCAAGGATGAAGGATGAAGTAAGGAAGGATGAAGAAGAGAGACATCCTCGTTTCATCCTTCCGCCTTCATCCTGCCCATGCCCCCGCCTTCGGCGGGGTGGGCCGCCAGGCGTCATCCTTTATTGAGGAGGCGAATATGTTATTCAAGCGCCGTAAAGGCCAAGCCTACATTGAGTTCGTGATCGTGCTGCCCGGCATGTTGCTGTTGATCCTGCTCGCGTGGGAACTGGCCTACTTCTGGTGGGGCCGGATGATCGTCTCGTCCGGCACCTTCGAGGCCGCGCGGCAGGTCGCCGCCGGTCAGCCGGCGTCGGTCGGTTACCAGACCTACGATCAAATTCTGGTGACCGGCCTGGGCCAGATGGCCAGCAGCGAGAACAGTCATTTCTCGTTGGCGGTGCAGCCGGCGTTTCGATCCGTGCGAGCGCGGGCGGATGTGCCGTGGCAGTGGCCGATCGGCCTCGGCGGGCTGATGGGCGGCGGCCTGAATCTCTCGCTCAAAGCGTCGGCCTTTTTCCGGCTCGAAGAATTCTATCCCGGGCCGCCGGGCCAGTTCGAGTAAAAGGACGCAGGCAAAAGATGAAGACGAAAAAAGCACCCCGCAGCCTGTCGGTTGTCCCTACAGCGATCGCGCTTTGGAGGGAGGGCTTTCAATCCGAGATTCGAGGTCGACGCGCTCAAATCGCGCGTGGTCAAGCCTACGTCGAATTCGTGCTCGTGCTGCCGTTGTTCTTGATTGTGATCGCCGGTGTCGTCGGCTTCGGTCAGGTGCTCTATACCAAACTGGCGATGGAAGCAGCAGCGTGGTCGGGTACGCGTCATGCCGTGGCCACACTCAATCAGAATCGCGGCGTCAGTCAGGCGTATCTCGGTGCGCGTTATGCGCTCGATGGCTTTGGCCTTAACCCCGATCACGCGACGGCGCAGGTGAGCGTCTGGGGTCAATGGCATCGCGGCGTGCAAGTGCGCGCGCGTGTTTGCTACAACGTTCCGGCGCCGCCGGTGCCCTTCGGACAGATCCTCGCGCCGCAGCAAGTGTGCGCGTCGGAAACGATGCCGATTTACAAGTGGAAGTCCAAATGGTAAAGATGATCGACTTGCAGGAGAAAGTGATGCGACAACGACTTCGAAGTGTCCTAACGCGCGTTAAGACGAATGCGAGAGCGCGCAACGAACGTGGCCAGGTGTTGGCCTGGACGGCCATTCTGCTGCCCGTATTGCTGATGCTGGTCGGCCTCGTGTTCGATGGTGGATTGATGTGGGTGCAGTATCGCCGCGCGCGGTGGGCGGCTGATGGCGCGGCCGTCGCGGCCGCATCCGAGATCAATCCGGCGCTGTATGCCCAGTCCGGGCAAGTGAAGTTAGATCCGGGGAAGGCGCCTGGTACCGCTGCGTACTATGGGCAAAGCAACGATCCCAATCTGCACCTCGATCGCATTTACCTGCATCCTGCGGACAATACGGTGCAGGTCCAAGGCTGGGTCGAGGTGCAGCCGGTGTTCCTGGGGCTGTTCGGAGTTGGACCGCTGCGGCTGAATGTCACGGGCCGCGAGCGGCCGGCGTGGGGCATTGGGCGGCCAGGACAATGACGGAGGATAAGAGGCAAACATGACAACCAAATCTTCTTCACCCAAATCTGTTCGCATCAAGCCGGCCGGTTGGCTGGCCATCGCGGTGCTGGTGGTACTCGTCGTCGGCAGCGTCGGTGTCTTGATTCAGCCCGTGACACATCAACCCGTGCCACTGGCCGCGGTGATCACGCCGCTGCCGACGTGGACGACGGTGCCTGGTCATACGCCGGTGCCAAGCGCCACGCCGCTGCCCGGCGGCTGGACGCAGCAGACCGGCCTCGATAGCAAGCCATATCTCGCACCGCCCGCTGAAATCGAGACGCAAATTAAGAATGCTTTTGCACATGTCTTGGCCTGCGGCTATGTCGAAGACGCTTCGGACGCGGTGTTGAGAAAGCAGCCGGACAAAGCGACCTTATGCGACCAGGCCCGACAAGCAGCTGGCCGTGGCTTCATTGTACCGGAGGTCATGAGCAACGGCCGCGAGGTTGACACCTTCGGCCCCCTCAATCCAGTGCAATGCCAGAGCAGCACTATCTGCACCATTGCCCGTGCCAAATTGGAAGTGAAAGGTGTGCTGGTGTTTGACGCTGCGGGCTGCAAGCAGTATCTCAACACATCATCGCCGTGTGTCGATCGACGTACCCCTAAAGGCCCTGAGCCTTACGAGTTATTCATCGCTGCCGTCTCACTGGAGAATAGTCAATGGAAAGTTACACATCTCAACGCGCAAAAATTGCCCGGGCCGCCGCCTTCGCCATAGCCCTGATAGTCGTTTTACTGCTGTTGTCTCCGGCATCAACCAATCGCCTATTGGCTGCGCCACTGCGGCAGTGCCCCGTCACTTGTCAATTTGATCTTGGCTGCGGCTGTTGGATCAACTGCCAATCCTCTTGTCCGCCTGGCGGCACAGCCGTGCCTGGCGGGACGGCGGTGCCACCGCCGGGTAGCACGCAGGTGCCACCTGGCACAACAGCGGTTCCACTGCCGACCATTCCACCGCCAACCTACGCGCCGCCGGGCGGGTTCTATGGCACGTTCTGCATGGCCAATTATGCCTGCCGGCAGGGCTACTCCATCGACACCTACTATCAGGCGCCCGATGGGACACGATACATTACGAACATTACCTGCGTAGCGAGTTGTACTCCACCGACGCCGCGTCCGCAGCCGACGCCCGTGCCCACGCCCTATCCGTGCAACCAGGCTCCCGTGCCTGGCGGAGATGGAATTACCCAGCCCTGTGCGAGTCAATGGCCGGGTTACGACCTCTCGGTGTCGGTGAAGATTCCGGCAGTCAACGCGGCGCGCAATCCGTGGCCGCGATCACTCGTGGGTCTGGCGACCAATATCTGTTTCATCAGCGCGCCGAACAGCGTCGAACAGTTCTCCGCCAACAAAGCCATACCGTGCGGCGTCGATCGCAGTGAGCACAGTGATAGCACCTATGACTGTGGCGGGACAACCGGCAAGCAAGGCGAGGGCGCGCAGGTGAACTATCAACTGGGTGTGGCGTGGCGCAGGTATACCGGCAGCGATCCGGGCTTCGGGACACAACCACCCTTCATCTCGGCGTTGGCACTTGAAGAGCGCAGTTGGAATGGCGGCAATCAGCTCGTCCTGCTTCAGCCAGGTCAGTGCACACAGCACACCTACGAGACGTCGTCGTATGGTCTAAATGGGACCTTCCCGCCGTGGAATCCCCAGTGTCAGGATCGGAACTGCAACTACACCGAGCGCACGCTAAGCGTCCAGTATACCTGTGAGACCTGCAAAGCCTGCACGTGTGTGGGCTGCGTGCCGGCCTACTCGTCGATCATTCAGACCTGGTGGTGGCCGGAGTGGACGTTCAAGTATGACCAATATGTCTGTACAAGGAAGGAACCGGGCGACTGCTTCTATAGTGTTGTGCCTGTTGGCCAGGCCTGTAATCACGGGCCAGATGCTGGTAAACCCAACCAGCGCCAGCGCGACCGGTGTGTCGTCTGGGCGTGGAAGAGCGTCACGGAGCCGTGGACACAGTACGATGTGCGCAAACAGGGCCTGCCCTTGCCCTACATCGGCTCCGGCAAGACTAACATGGCGGGCATGGACCCGGGCGGCCAGGTGCGCACTCCGTTCCAATATCCGCCGTCTATTCCTGTGATCGAGATTCAGCCGGTGCATCCATGAGGAAGGATCTCGCACGCGGCCCGCAGCCTGGTTCGAAGGTGGAGTCACCCCGATGATAGACGGATTGATCCTTGCACCATCGATCGCCTTGCTCGCGTTGTGGACCGTCACGCTCATCAGCGATCTCCGTCATCGGAGTATTGCAATACCGGCGCTGCTGGCGCTGACCATCCTGGCCCTCATCGGGCAAACGTGGCCGTGGTGGTTGCTCACCAGCGCGATGCTGCTATGGCCGTCGCGTCGATCGGCGATCCTGCTCGCGCCCATCGCGATCGGCGTCGGCGTGGTGACGAACTCGCCGGCTCCGGGCATGGCAATTGCCGCGGGCAGCGCGGCCTGGGCTTTGGGCTGGTGGGGTGGAGCCGATAGCATCGCGCTGGCCGTGTTGGCTCTGCGGTACGGATTGATCGGCGTGCTGGTCGGCGCAAGCGCCGTGTCGATCATCGGTCTACTGGTGATGCTACGCAGGCGGCGCACGCTTCTCGGCCTGCTGACTGTGATCCCGGAAGCGATCGCTTTGCAAGCGCGTGATTCGGCCGAGATTCCAGCCGAAGCAGAGCTGCCAGCCGCCGCCGTGCTGGCCGTGGCCGG
>JADGQE010000009.1 GCA_017882055.1 Thermoflexales bacterium | reverse complement strand
TCACCAGACGATTGCCCAGCAAGGGTTTACCCCTAAAGAGCAGCTGACCCTTCCCGGTGCTGTCACTGGCGCGCGACAGCGCGCAGGTAGGAACAATCATTGGCACGAGTTGCTGACCCGCTGGCAGGCGGCCGACGCCAACGCCGGAACTTGCATCACTTGCCATTCCGGGCATTCGACGGATGTCAATGTGCAGAACGGATTCATGAACGATCAAATTGTCCAGGCGGCGTGTGACGCATGCCATAGGGCTATCAGGCGAGGAGATTAAGACGACGGCGTAACACTTCAACCCTCGGCTCCTGCGCCTGACGATGAATAGCAACCGTCAGGCGCAGGAGCGCAGCATCCCCCATTTTGCTACCAGTGACTGACCCAGCATCAGGGCGGTTGGTCGTATAATAAGCGCTACCGAAATCCATATGCGACCATTTTCCTGCTGATGATAATGGATACGATTCACACGCGTCGATCTATTCGACGTTACACGACTCAGCCTGTCCCACCTGAACTGATCGATCAAATTCTCGGCGCGGCGATCTGGGCACCCTCCGCTCACAATCGCCAGCCGTGGCGCTTTGCCGTGGTGACGACACCCGTTATCAAAACTAAGTTGGCCGATGCGATGGGGAATCGATTGCGGGCCGATCGGCTGCGCAATGGCGATCGGGCCGAGGAAGTCGATCGGGATGTGGCCCGTTCGCACGATCGAATCGTCGCGGCTCCCGCCGTGATCGTCGCTTGTCTGTCGATGACGGACATGGATCACTATCCCGATGATCGACGCGCGGCCTTCGAACGCACGCTGGCGATTCAAAGCGTGGCGGCTTCGATTGAGAATATGCTGTTGACGGCGACGGCGCTGGGGCTGGGAGCGTGCTGGATGTGCGCGCCGTTGTTCTGTCCCGACATCGTCCGCGCCGCGCTCGATCTGCCCGACGATTGGGAAGCACAGGCCCTGCTCACAATCGGCCCGCAAGCGCCAGCCAATGAAGGCAAACCCAAAGACCGCATTGATTTTAGACAGCAAACCATTTATCGGTAAGGGCGAGGAAGACATGAACATCGTAGCATTAGCGGGTGGCGTCGGCGGCGCGAAGCTGGCACACGGATTGACCCTCACCCCCATCCCCTCTCCCTTGCAGGGAGAGGAGCGCAGGGGTGAGGGTATGCTCACCATCATCGTCAACACGGGCGATGATTTCGAATGGCACGGTCTGCACATCTCGCCCGATCTGGATACGGTGACTTATACGTTGGCCGGACTCGCCAATCCCGATACCGGCTGGGGCATGGCCGGTGACACCTTCGAGTTTCTGGGCGCGCTGCAGCGGTTGGGCAGCGAAGCCTGGTTTCATCTCGGCGATCGCGATCTGGCCACGCACCTGCGCCGCACCGAATTACTGCGGCAAGGCAAAACGTTGACCGAAGCCACGGCGATTATCACACGCGCCCTCGGCATTAAAGCGACTATTCTTCCGATGACGGACGATCGTTTCAGGACGATGGTCGAAACAGATCAAGGCGAACTCGAGTTTCAAGAATACTTCGTTCATCGACAATGGCAGCCGATCATCAAACGCATTCGCTTTGATGGCGCAGAAACCGCGCAAGCCACGCCCCAAGTACGCAATGCGATTGCCCAGGCAGATGCGGTGATTCTGTGCCCATCGAATCCATTCGTTAGCATCGATCCGATTCTGGCAAACCTGAAACCTTGCGAAGAATTTATAACCTTCGCAAGGTTTGGCAAACCCATCGCCGCCGTGTCGCCCATCGTCGGTGGACAAGCGATCAAAGGCCCGGCCGCCAAGATGTTCCTCGAATTGGGCGTTGAGCCATCGGCGTATGCGGTGGCTCAACACTATGCCGGCCTCGTCACGCATTTCATACTGGATCAGATCGACCGCGATCAGGAAAATGCGATACAATCGTTAGGAATGAAAACGCTCGTCACTGACACAATTATGAAATCAATTGACGACCGGGTTAAACTGGCCAACTCAGTGATCGAGTTTATCAACGAGAACTAGCCCAGCGCGGCTGCGTAGTGCGTATTCCGTGAGCCGGTTACGCAACGCGCAACACGCACTTCGATCAGCATGTCTTCATCCCTCATCCCTCATCCCTCATCCCTGATTTTTGCAGTCATTCCCGTCAAGCCGCTGCGTCAGGCCAAGAGCCGCCTGGCGCGCGCGCTTAAACCGCCGCTGCGTCAAGCGCTGGTGCGATCGCTCTTGTCGCGCACCCTCGACTTGCTCAACGCCAACGATCGCATCGCGGGCACCATTGTGATTAGTCACGATGTCACCGTGCTGGAGCTGGCGCGCAACCAGAACGCCATCGGCCTGGCCGAGTCCGAATCGGGTCTGAATGCTGCAATCACTCAGGCGGCAACGTGGGCCAGAGCTCATGGCGCTAAAGCGATACTCATCGTTCCGACCGATCTACCGCTGATTGCTGAAGCTGACATCGACGCCATGCTCGATCTGGCAACCAAGCCCAAGTGTGTCGTCATCGCGCCTGATCGACGTGAGGAAGGCACCAACGCCCTGCTCGTCCGTCCGCCCGATGCTATCTCCTTTGCGTATGGCACTTCGTCATTTGAGGCGCATCGCGTTCAGGCTCAGGAACGCGGCCTACCGGTGTCTGTGTATCGCTCGTCAACGATCGCGCTCGATCTGGACGTGCCGGATGATCTGACTTTCTTTCAAGAAGGCGCAGCCAAGTTTGACTTGCATTCGCTTTCAGAATAAGATAGCAACTGGTAATCAGCGGTCAGCAGTCAGCAGT
This sequence comes from Thermoflexales bacterium, assembly GCA_017882055.1. Classification (GTDB taxonomy): domain Bacteria; phylum Chloroflexota; class Anaerolineae; order Fen-1058; family Fen-1058; genus JADGQE01. The sequence continues at coordinate 18,372 of JADGQE010000009.1, read as the reverse complement.
CAGCAATCAGTAATCAGTGAGCGGCGGCGATGAAGAACTTTCGCGAATTGAAAGTCTGGGAGAAGGCGCATTTACTGACCATCGATGTTTATCGAATTACGGCTACCTTCCCCAAAGAAGAGATATACGGACTAACGAGTCAGATCCGGCGTGCAAGCTCGTCGATATCTGCGAATATTGCTGAAGGTTGTGGTCGAGGCAGTGACGACGACTTCCGACGTTTTCTCCAGATTGCAATGGGATCAGCCAGCGAATTGGAATATCACCTCTTGTTGGCTCACGATCTAGAGTATCTCACTCATGCCGATTACGACCGCTTATCAAATGCTGTGATAGAAATCAAACGAATGCTGGCCTCGCTTATCGTCAAAATCAAAGCCGATCACTGACTGTTGTTTGCTGACTGCTGTTCGCTGTTCGCTGATTGCTGAATGCTAATTTCCAAGGAGCCAACATGACTGAACGAGTAGCACTTTACCTGCAGGACGCGCATCCCTTACGTGAAGGCATGGAATTGGCGAAGTATGCCGAGAGCAAAGGGTTCGAGGCCGTGTGGCAGGCTGAGTCGCGCCTGGTGCGCGACGCCATCGTGCCCATGGCCGCCTTCGCCGCCGTGACCGATCGCATCAAAGTCGGATCGGGCGTGATCAACAACTGGACGCGCAACATCGGTTTGCTGGCCGCCACCTTCCTCACGCTCGACGATCTCGCGCCGGACCGCATCATCTGCGGCATCGGCGCGTGGTGGGACCCGCTGGCGCGCAACGTCGGCATCGAGCGCAAGAAACCGCTCAAAGCCATGCGCGAAACGATCGACGTGATGCGGCGCTTGCTGCGCATGGAGAACGTCACGTTCGACGGCGAATTCCACCACGTGCACGGCATCGAACTCGACGTGGTGCATGGCCGGCGCGAACCGCGCAATGTGCCGATCTACATCGGCGCAACCGGCGATGCGATGATGGAGATGACGGGCGAAATCGCCGACGGCGTGGTGTTGAATTACTGCGTGCCGCCCGAATACAACGACAACGCTTTGAAGCAACTCGAAACTGGCGCAAAGAAGGCGGGCCGCAACTGGCTCGACATCGATCGTCCGCAGTTAGTTGTGTGCTCGGTCGACAATGATCACGCCAAAGCCCTCGATGGCGCGCGGGGTTTGCTGACGCAGTATCTGGCCCAGCAGCCGCATATTGCCAAAGCCAGCGGCGTAAGCGAAGACGTTGTAAAACAAATTCGATCGATCCTCGGCTGGCCCGCGACCAGGGAACAGATCGCGCAAGCCAGGAAGTTTGTGCCCGATGATCTGGTCGAGCGCATCACCGCTTCGGGCACACCCGATGCGGTACGCGCCAAAGTACAAGAATATTGCAAGCACGGCTGCACCTGCCCGATCTTGTATCCACTGGGCGATGCGAAGCTGATGATCGATACGTTCGCACAGATTTGATCCGACATAGCCCTAGACTCATGAAGCGCCGAAGAAACTCGGCGCTTCGTTCGTGATACAAGATGTGAGTGGTGAGCCAGCTTGACGATCGACCCAGCTCGTGTATCATGGGTCTGCGCGACATCCGGAAATTGGCGGGGAGGGTCTAATATCGTGGAAGAATACATACGCAAACTGCATGACAAGCAGTCACTGGCGGCCGGTACGCCCAACGATGCTGTGGCTCAGCATCGCAAAGGTCGCTTGACGGCGCGCGAGCGGATCGAAGTGCTGTTCGATCCTGGCACCTTCAGCGAGATCGATACGCTGGTGCTGCCGAGGTACGAAGCGTACATGGGCGGCAAAGAATCACGTTACGGCGACGGCGTAATTACGGGCTTCGGCTTGATCGATGGGCGGCATGTGTTTGTGGCCGCGCAGGACGCCGCCGTCATGGGCGGTTCGTTGGGCGAAATGCACGCCAACAAAATCGTCAAAGTGATGCACATGGCGCTGGAATATGGCGCACCGTTCATCGCCCTCAACGATTCGGGCGGCGCGCGCATCCAGGAAGGCGTGGACAGTCTCGGCGGCTACGCCCGCATCTTCGACGCCAACTGCGAAGCCTCAGGCGTCATTCCGCAAATCTCCGTCATCATGGGGCCTTGTGCCGGGGGCGCGGTCTATTCGCCTGCGCTGACCGACTTCGTCTTCATGACCGAAAACAGTTACATGTTCATCACCGGCCCGGATGTCGTCAGAGCCGTGATGCAAGAAGAAGTCACCCAGGAGGAACTGGGCGGCGGACTGGTTCACAGCCGCGAAAGCGGCGTCAGCCATTTTCTATCCAAGGATGATCGCGAATGCCTGGCCCGCGTGCGCGAGCTGCTAAGTTACCTGCCTTCCAACAATCAAAACGATCCGCCCTACGTCAAACCGATCGATGATCCGGCCCGGCGCTGCCCCGAACTCGAAGCGCTGGTCCCGGCTGATTCGCAGAAGCCTTACGATGTCCGCAAAGTGATCGCCAGTATCGTCGACGAAGGGCGCTTTCTTGAAGTGCGCGAGTTGTGGGCGCCGAATCTCGTGGTCGGGTTTGCACGGCTCAACGGCTGGGTCATCGGCCTCGTGGCCAATCAACCGATGGTCTTGGCCGGCTGCATCGACATTCAGGCCTCGGTCAAGGCCGCCCACTTCATTCGCATTTGCGATGCTTACAACATTCCGATCGTCACCCTGCAAGACGTGCCCGGCTTCTTGCCCGGCAAAGATCAGGAATACAGCGGTATTATTCGCAACGGTGCGCGCATGATCTACGCCTACAGCGAAGCAACCGTGCCCAAGTTGATGGTGATCTTGCGCAAGAGTTACGGCGGCGCTTACTGCGTCATGAGCAGCAAAGGCTTGCGCGGTGATCTATTGTATGCCTGGCCCAATGCCGAAATCGCCGTGATGGGTGCGGCGGGCGCGGTCAATATCTTATTCCGCAACGAATTGAAGAACGCGCCGAATCCGGCTGAGCGCCGGCAGCAACTGGTGTCCGATTACGAGGAGAAGTTCAACAATCCGTATGTCGCAGCCTCGCGCGGATTGATTGACGATGTGATCGAGCCGAGAGATACCCGCCGGGTATTGATTCGGGCTTTGGAATTGACGCTATCGAAGCGTGAGCGGCACAAACCACGCAAGCACGGTATTTCGCCGATGTAAAGGGATTGCGTAATTCGTAATGCGTATTCCGTAATGCGTCAGATCAAATACGTAGTACGTGTTACGCAGTAGACTGCGACATGATTCATTGAGGTTATGCATGTTCAAAAAAATCTTAATCGCCAATCGCGGCGAGATCGCTGTCCGGATCATTCGCACTTGCCGCGATATGGGCATCCAAACGGTCGCGCTGTATGAGGAATCCGATCGCGGATCGCTGCATGTCCGGCTGGCGGATGAATGCGTTCAACTCCAATCCAGCAGCGGCTTCTTTGATCAGGCAACCATCCTCGAAATAGCGCAGACCACCGGCGCGGAAGCGATTCATCCGGGCTATGGCTTTCTGGCCGAGCGGCCCGAGTTTATCCAAGCTTGCGCTGCCGCAAGCATTACCTTCATCGGCCCGCCCATCGACGTGATGCTGAGCCAGCACGACAAAATCGACGTATTGCAGAAAATCCGCGCCGCCGGCTTTGATACGATGAATTATTCATTGATGTCCTTCGGCGTAGCCGACTTTGTCGAACTGCGGGCTGAGGCCGATCGGATGGGCTATCCGCTGGCGATCAAATCCTGCATCGGCGGACGCGGGCGCGGGGCGCATATCGCCCCACGCGCCGAACGGCTGGAGCGCGCTTTTCAGCGTGCCCAGACAGAAACCAAAATCATCTACGGCGATCAACGTGTCTACCTCGAACGCGTGATTAGGCCGGCGCACCTGATCGGTGTCCAAGTTCTGGCCGACGATTACGGCCACTTGGTCCATTTGGGCGAGCGCGAAGGATCGTTGCAGCGCGGCAATCAGAAGATGATTGAAGAATCACCTTCACCCGTCTTAATGCAAAAACAGCGCGAACATATGTGGCAGACGGCCATCGAAATCGCCCGGTTGGTAAACCTTCGCAACGCCGGCACGATTGAGTTCTTCGTCGATGGCAGCGGCCAATACTACTTTTCTGAAATCAAGCCCCGCATTCAGATGGAACATCCCGTGACCGAGATGGTTTCGTCGGTGGACATCGTGCGCGAGCAGATCCGCGTCGCTGCCGGGGAGCGGCTGTCGATCACCCAGGCCGACGTTCAACTGCGCGGCCACGCCATTAGCTGCCGCATCAGCGCCGAAGATCCCTGGCATCACTTCATGCCCGGCTCCGGCCGGCTGCAGCGGGTGCGGCTGCCCGCGGGTCCCGGCGTGCGAGTGGATACCCATGCCTATGACGGCTACCAGATGCCCGCCCAATATGATCCGATCATCGCGCGCGTGATCGTCTGGGGCACCGATCGCGACGACTGTGTGCGACGGATCCAGCGCGCGCTGGCTGAAACCAGCCTGATCGGCCTGCCGACGAACCTGCCGATGCATCAACTCATCGTGAATCATCCCGATTTTATCGCCGGCAATTACGCCACCGATAGCCTGCAGCGCGAAATCCCGGCGATCGTTTTGACGGAGAGAGACGCGCGCGATCTCGCCGTAGCCGCCGCCATCATCTACGTCCGGCGCAATCTAACGCGGCCCTCGGACATACCGGCTCGGTTGTTATCCGGCTGGCATCAATCAAGCCGGCGCTTGCCGGAATAAGGACAGGCTATGAGCAAGATTGGTGTAACGCTGGGTGGCTATGCCTTCGAAGTCGATATCAATCCGGGTCAGCGCATGGACTCAGAAGTAACCGTCCAGGTCAACAATGAATCGATCCGCGCGGTCGTGCCAGAGACAGGCACACCAATCGATCAGCTGGGTTGGATCATCGTGGATGGTCGGCCACACGAGATCGTGATCGATAGCGAATTGAGCTGGATCAAGGCCTGTGGCGGATTGCATGTCCTGGAAGTACGTGATCTGGAAGCGCCGGTGACGCGGCCAGTCAGCCTGGATAGCCGCATCAAAGCGCCGATTCCGGGTGTGATCAAAGCGGTCCTCGTGAAGTTGGGCGACTCGGTCGAAGCCGGTCAGCCGCTATTGGTATTGGAAGCGATGAAGATGGAAAACGAAATCCATGCGACCAAGCCGGGGATCGTCAGTCAACTCGCGGTCACAGCGGGACAGAAGGTTACACTCAACGAAGTCCTGGCAGAGATAACATAGACGTCATGCCAGCAAACAGAAACCGGGCCTCTCGATAGAAGCCCGGTTTTGTGTTTTGGGACTACGGAGTGGGCTGCGGTGTTGGCGTGGCTGCCGGCGACGGAGTCGTAGTCGTCGTCGGTGTTGTAGCGGTCAGGGTCGAAGTGGCCGCTGGTGTCGGAGTCTCGGTAATGATAATGGGTGTTGCCTGAACTGCGGGCGTCGGCGTCGCCATGAAGTCATCGCGCTTCTTGGTTACCAGGCCCTCCGCCGTGAACTGTGCCACGCGCACATAGTATGGCGACTCGGACGAAATCATCACGTAACTGTTGTCCTTGGGATCTTTCGCGCCGACACTTAGCGTGATCGTCCTGGCAGTGGCAGTGATGCTATCCTGGATCATGAATGTCATAACGGCCTGCGGTTTATCCAGTCCGTATTCCGGCTTATTCGCTTTGCCCAGCGGCTGCAGCATAGGCGTATTACTGAGCGTTGCCAGCAACATCGTCACGCTATCCGGATTGAACTTGTCGCCGGCCGAGAGGCCCGCCATCGCCCATTGATTCTGCGCATCCTTGGTAAAGCTCCAATTACCCTGTGCGTTCTGCAGCGTCATCGCCGTGACTTTATCCTGAGCGAAACTCAAGTAGACAGAGGTACTAAGCCAGGTCGATGCGTTAGCTCCAACGCTGTAACTCGCGATGTTAGGCGCCAAATAGACTGCGTCCTGACCGCCCGCGCGCACGTACGACGCGCTCGCCCCCGAGGCTGAACCGATCAACAGCGTTCGCGTGCTGCCATCGGCCAGTTTCAGATCAATGCGACGCGCATAAGTATCATCGGCGACTTGCAGCTGCTTGTGACTGGCGCTGGTACGCGTGACCAACGCATCCGTTTTTAGCGCGACGACTTTATCCAGGAAAGATTCGATGTCCGACTTATTGGCCGGGTAGTTATCGCTCGCGGGGAGAACCCACGCATCATTTTGTTTCGATACTTCGACGCTGCTACCCGTTGTATCCTGCACCGTGAAACCCACGATGTCTGCCGCCTTCAAAGTGCCAAACAACGGCGCGCCTCCAGTAGAGGTAGGAATCAAGCGCGGCACAAAGACCAGCGCCGCAATGACGATTTGCACGGCCAGCACGGCCGCCAGAATTCGATTACGCCGATTCATGGCTTGAGGCTCCTTCATCCCGCGATTCTCCGATGGCCGGCACGAGTTCGAGCGGCTGTTCATTACGGCGGCGATAATACCAGATTGCGCCGATGCCAATCAGCGCCAGCAGCGCGACAACATAGTTGCCGATCTCCCATGTCGATTCTTCACGCGCATCCATCGGCTTGAGCACGCGCGATGTCGTGCCGCGCGATCGAATGCTAAGCAAATCCAGATCCTCCACTGACCAATCGACCGCATTCTGCACGAACTGCAAGTTGTTCAGATAACGATCCTGCGTGAGACGCGACGACAGCTGCAGTATCGCATCGTCGACGAATTCGGCGCTGCCGACGACCACCAGCCGCGCCGTAGCGGGTGACTGCTCAAGCATACTAGACGGTTGAACTGGCGCAGGGGTTGGCGTGGCCGCCGGCGCACTCGCGTTGGCTGGAGTCGATTGACTGGCCTGAAACGGCGACGGTTTGCCTTTGAAGTAACTTTCAAACACGCCCTGCACCGACACGGCGAGATTGAACGCCTGGCGTTGACCTTCCGCCAGGAAGCCCGTATCCGGATATAGCTGGAAATTCGGTTGAATATCAAGGCTGGTGCGCTGCCACGATTTGGAACTCGATTTCAGCAGAACACTCGTCTTGCGATTAGCATTCTTCGCTGCATCCAGAGTGATCGGCGACGGCCAGTTCATGGTGACCGCTGGCAGATTGGCCACGATTGGGCTGGTGAGATCCATCCCGTCGGACCGTACATCCGCAAAGAACGGGAAGTTGATCGCTTGAATGTCTTGCACGGCCTGTCCGCCGATATTGCGGGTCACCTGCACCGGGAACGGTTCGTTCTGGGGATCCATGACCAGCGCCTGCTCAACATGGATGCCATAACCGTCCAGCATCGCCTGCAAGCCAGCCTGCACCGGCTGCACACCAAACCCGCCCGTAGGTGAAGTGCCGATCGTGTAGTTGCCGGCTGCGACCACGACTGAACCGCCGCGCATCAAATACTGATCGATCGCATAGCGTTCTTTGTCGCTCATGTTTTGCGGCGCAACGATGACCAGCACGTCGATATTCGGCGGCACCTGGCCCGAGGTCAGATCGACCGGATTGACCGTATAGTCTTGGCTCAGCTGCTGCTGAAGCATTTGCCACGAAGACATTTGCTGCTGCGGTTGGCCCAATTGATCGACCCCGCCTGCCGGCGGCGTCCATAGCCCGACCACTTTGAGGAAACCTGAGGTCGATCGCTTGAGCGCAGATTCGATCGCCGTGCGGATCGAGGCTTCGCTGTTGTCGCTGGGCGGATCCACGAACTGCGACTTGTCGCCGACCGACAGCATCATATCCAGATAGTAGCTATCCGGCGAGAAGAGCGACACAGGAATCGGCTGGAGCTTATACGTATCGAGCAGAGCCTGCCGCGTCAGCTTGCTCTGGGCAGCATCCGGGTCAACCGTTTCAAACGTGAGCTTGCCGTTGGACTGCTGCGAAATGTCTTGCGCCACTTTCTGAATCGTGGCCGGCACAGCCTGCAGTTCCTGAGGCAGTGTCTTCGGCGTGGTGATCAGCGTCAGTCTGACCGGGTCTTTCATCGACGCCAGAACCGTGTCGATGGTTTGGAAGCCGTAGACAGCCTTTTTGATCGAGCGCGTCAAATCGTACTCGAGATTGCGCAGATGCACATCGAGCGTGCCGTCACGGTTCGGCGTGGCCTCGATCAAATCGCGGAAGTTAAGCGTGACGTTTTGATCGCCATAACGGATCAGAATGTCGAAATAGGCGTTGATGACCGAAGCTTCGAAACGTCCGGAAACTTGCAGCGGCGTAGGCTGAATGCCGTAAGTCTGGCGAGCTTCGGCCTCGATGGCCTGATCAGAGGCCGGATCGACAACATCGGCCGTGACTTTGCCGTTGGCCGCAATCTGATATTCTTTCAGCAGATCACTGACCTGCGGCGCGAGCGGAGCCAGCAGCGGATGAGTCTTCTGACTGATGTAGGCGCGAATCACCAGCGGCTCCTGCAGGTTGTTCAACAAATCGCGCGTGGTTTGCGACAGGCTAAACTCTTGCTGTTGAGTCAAATCGAGGCGCAGTCCCTGCAACGGATACAGCCACACGTTCATCAGAACCAGATTCGCTGCGACCAGTGCCGACGTCCAGGTGATGCTGCGTCGATAGGCCTGCGTGCGTTCGCCGCGGCTCCAACGTTTGCGATCGAGCGAGACCGCATTCAACGTCAGGAAAACCGCCGTGAGCGAGAGATAATAAATCAGGTCACGCAGATCGATCACGCCGCGCTGGATGCTATCGAAGCGGCTGCTGGTGCCGACGGCGCGCAGCAGATCGGCGATGAACCCGCCGACGAAATCGGTGACGCCCCCCGTGCCGACTAAGAAGAAGAGGCCGGCCAGCAGCACCGTTACGATCAACGACACAATCTGATTGTCGGTACGCGAGGAGACGAACAGGCCAATGGCCGCATACGCCGCCGCCAACAGCAAAGCCGCGAGGTAGCCGCCGAGCACCGGCCCCCAATCGAGATTGCCCAGGATCGATACGGTGATCGGCAGGGGCAGCGTCAACGCCAGCGCGACGACGACGAGCGCCATCACCGCCAGGAACTTGCCGATGACCAACTGCACTGGTCGGACCGGCAGCGTCAGCAGCATCTCCAGCGTGCCGGAACGCTGCTCTTCGCTCCACTGGCGCATCGTCAAAGCCGCAACGAGAAAGATCAGCAGCAGCGGCATCCAGCGAAAGAGCGGCCGTACGTCGGCGATGGCGCGCGCGAAGAAGGTATCGACCCAAAAGAAAGCGAACAGGGTCACCGCCAAAAACGCGCCGAGAAAGATCAACGCCATCGGCGAACCAAAGTAACTATTGACTTCTTTGCGAGTGATAGAGAGAATTTGTTTCATAGGAATTCTTTTGTAGTGAGTGATTGGTGATTAGTGATTAGTGGTTGGGCAACCGGGCATCTGGTTAACCAATCGACCAATCGACCAATTGACCAGTTGACCAGTTGACCAGTTGACCAGTCGACTAATTGACTTCTTCCTCTGTCGTCGCCAGTTGGTTAAACACGGTTTCAAGCGTGCGCACATCGCGGCGGAGTTCACGCAGCGGCCACGCATTCTGGCGGGCCAGGTCGTAAATCGTCGGGCACAGATCAGTTTGGGCTTTGCCGATCACGCGATAAGCCGGGTAACCATCGCTGGCCGTCATGGCTTCGACTGCCTTCACGCCCTCGATCTTGCGCAGCATATTTTCAACGGACTTGACTTTGTCTTGCAGCACCAGAATCGCATCCGACGTGGCTTCCAGTTCCGAGAGACGCGCATCGGCCCGCACCTGGCCGTTCATCAGAATGATCACGCGATCGCACAGCACTTCGACTTCAGGCAGGATGTGAGTGGAAAAGAGGATCGTGCTATGCCTGGCCAGGCGCTTGATCAGGCGGCGAATCTCGACGATTTGCGTGGGATCCAGCCCCACCGTGGGTTCATCGAGGATCAACAATCGAGGTTGGTGCAAAATCGCCTGCGCCAAGCCTACGCGTTGACGCAAGCCCTTGCTCAGTTCGCCGATCGGGCGCGTTAGATAATCGGCCATGCTGGTCGCGTGAATCGCTTCGGAGATGCGCGCCACTTGATCGGCCGGCGGAATCTGGCGCAGATCAGCCATCATCTTGAGATATTTTTGCATCGATAGTTCGGGATACAGCGGCGCATTTTCCGGCAGATAACCGATGCGGGCCTGCACCTCAAGCGTATGCGTCAGCACATCCAGCCCATCGATCGTGACGCTGCCTTCGTCGGGTTGCAGGTAGCCGGTGAGGATTTTGATCACCGTCGTCTTGCCCGCACCGTTGGGGCCTAGCAACCCGACGATTTCGCCGGTGGCTACATGGAAACTGACATCACGCAGCGCCTGGACGTCACCATAGGATTTAGTCAATTGAGTCGCTTCAATCATCCAACCTCCTTCAATCACAGGATTTCAAACACGCAAAACAAGACACCTGCGGCGAGGTATCACAAGTCCATGACCAGTCCGTGCGAGGTCGTGAATATTTTACCAGCATTTTACTTTGGATCAACAAGATGAGAAATACATGAGAACAGGCTAAAGGGTTTGCTAGAAGTAAGGCCGATCAATTTGATGACAATCATCCTGGATACTTGGGCAATCCTTGTGAGGCCCGATCATGTGTGTTAGAATCAAATCATCCTGGCAGCAAAGTAGTGGATATGCGACCTTCATTCCGGCGAATGACCGGGATTTTGCTAATTGGGTTACTGATCGAACTGGGCTTCATTGCCGGAGTAGTGGCCTCGCCGTCTCTGATCCAACTGCCACAGACCAGCACCAATAACAGCACCACCAATCTGTCGCTGTTGAACGAAGCGTGGAGTGTAGCCGAACAACAATTCTTCGGCACGCTGCCCTCCGATCAGGCCCGCCTGTATGCCACGATTCACGGCCTGATGACGGCCTTCAACGATCCCTACACCGTCTTCGTCGAGCCGCCTGCAACCCAGCGGCAAAGCGAACAGCTCAGCGGCAAATTCGGCGGCATCGGCGCCGGCATTCGGCGCGAGGCCAATGGCCGCTATATTTTGTCGCCCTATCCCGATCAACCTGCGGCAAAAGCCGGCGTGCAAGAAGGCGATGTGCTGATTAATGCCGCCGGGCAAGTCATTTCGGCCAGCACGACGCTGGACGCCATTTCAGATTTGTTACGCGGCGAGGTGGGCACGCCGGTTACGATTGCCGTCGATCGGCAGGCAAAGCAACTATCGTTTACGATTACGCGCGCCGAGATCGCCACACCCTCCGTTACCTGGCGAATGTTGAGCCAGGCGCCGGATACCGGTTATATCGCCATCAGCATCTTTTCACAGACAACCAGGGATGAATTAGTGAAAGCGGTTGACGCCCTGAGGCAACAGGGTGCGCAGCGTTTGATTCTCGATCTGCGCGACAACGGCGGCGGCCTGCTCGATGCCGCGATCGATGTGGCCGGGCAGTTCATTGACGGCACCGTCCTGATCGAATCGCGTCGCAACGGCAACCAGCCTGAGTATTCAGCCGGCCCGGCTGGCGCGGCGCGCGATCTACCCTTAAGAGTCCTGGTCAATCATAGTACGGCCAGTGCGTCCGAGATCGTCGCGGGCGCCATTCAAGACAAGCAACGCGGCTTGCTGATTGGCGATCAGACCTATGGCAAAGGGTCGGTACAAAACATCATGCCGCTCTCGGATGGATCTTCGCTGCATGTGACCGTCGCGCAGTGGCTAACACCCAATCGGCGGCAGATCACCGGAAAGGGGCTGACACCGGACGTGGTTGTCGGGCGCACCCAGGCCGACGTCGATACCGGGCGCGATCCCCAAATCGATCAAGCGCTGGCATCGTTTCAGTAAATTCAGAAACCTGGTTGCGGTCAAGTCTTTAGAGGAGAAGTATGGATATGTCATCACGCAGATTGTTAACTGGATTGTTAGCCGTGGTCCTGGCGGTAGCGATTGGCTCGGCCGGGTTCATGGTGGGTTATGCCAATGGACAAAACTCCATCCCGGTCACGCGCGCGCCACTGGCCCCGAACACTTCGGCCCCGAATACTTCGGCTCCGACAGCGAAACCGTTACCAGACGCGACCGATATATCACCAACTGCAACTGCACCGAATGGCGATCAGTCGCTGCAGGTTTTCTGGGAATACGTCCATCTGCTCCAAACCCAGTACTACGGCGATGATGTGCCCCAGGGTCAGGACCTGGCCTATGCCGCTATTCGCGGCGTGACCTTCAGCCTGAAAGATCAGTTCACGTCCTTCATTCCACCGGCAACGACCAAAATCATCGAAGAAGATTCCACCGGCCAATTCAGCGGCATTGGCGCGTACGTGCAATTGGACCAGAATCGCGCGCTGCGCGTCACCCGCATCTTCGCCGAATCGCCCGCCGAAAAAGCCGGACTGATCGCCGGCGACCTGATCATTTCGATCAACGGCGAATCGATCGTGGGCGAAGATCTGTATGCGCAGATCGCCAAAGTGCGCGGTCCGGCCGGCACTGAAGCCAAACTCACGGTGGTGCGCGGCGAAGACAAACCGTTTGAGGTCAGCGTCATCCGCGCCACCATTAAGATTCCATTGGTCGAATCGAAGATGATCAACGGCGACGTGGCCTATGTGCGCTTGAGCAGTTTCGATTCGTCGACCACGTCACAACAACTGAATGATGCGATCGATCAATTGCTGCTACGCAATCCCAAAGGTCTGATCTTTGATCTGCGCGACAATCCCGGCGGCTTCCTCGATCAATCCATTCAGGTTGCCGACATCTTCTTGAAAGACGGCGTGGTCCTCTACGAGCGGACGAAGCCCGGCCCGGATCAACAAGAGCAAGTCTGGCGATCCACGGATAAAGGCAGCGCACAGGATATTCCAATGGTGGTGTTAATCAACGGCGGCTCGGCCAGCGCAGCAGAGATTGTGGCCGGGGCCATTCAGGATCGCGGTCGTGGTAAATTGATCGGCGAGAAGTCATTTGGCAAGGGGTCGGTGCAGCAGATCGATCATCTCAGCGACGGTTCGCAGGCCCGCATCACCATCGCACACTGGTTCACGCCGAACAATCGCGAGATTCACGGCAAGGGCCTTGAACCCGATATCGCCGTGGCCGCCGGCACGGAGCCTGCCAAAGACCCGCAGCTCGATCGGGCCGTCGAATATCTGATGAAGGGACAATAGAATTAGGAAACGGGGATCAGGGAACAGGGATCGGAGATCAGAGAGTCAAGATTCCAAATCCAAAATTTGAAATCTGAAATCAGCCAGCATGCCTAAGCCCGCCAGCAGCGACATCAAAATCGTCGCCACCAATCGCCACGCCACGCACGACTACAGCATCGAAGATCGTTTCGAAGCCGGGCTGGCCTTGCTCGGCACCGAGATCAAATCGATCCGGGCCGGACAAGCCAATCTGCGCGAAGGCTACGTGCAGCTGCGCGACGGTGAACTGTTCCTGGTCAACACCCACATCTCGGTCTACGACCCGGCCGGGCGCAATGGCCATGATCCACTGCGCCCGCGTAAGCTGTTGCTGCATCGCAAAGAAATCATCAAAATCGCGCAGCGTCTGACGGAGCGCGGCTTCACGTTGATCCCGCTCAAGATGTACCTCAAGAATGGCCGGGCCAAGATCGAGATCGCGCTGGCGCGCGGCAAGCGTCAATACGACAAGCGGCAGGCCATCGCCGAACGCGACGCCGGTCGCCAGATCGATCGCGCCCTGAAGGAACGCCGGTGACAGACTTCTTTACCGGGCCGGATGGAACACCCCTCAATTCGCTGAGTATGCTCAACGATCTGCCGCAACTCGAACGCGAGCAGTGCTACCGCGTGCTGATCATCGACGAGTTGCTGCAACGCTTCCAGATCGATCCTGTGACCTTGTGCGGGCCTAACGGCGATCGATTGGTCGAATTCGATGCGCCCCAGGGCATCGGCACCGTCGAAGTCCGGGTGTGGCAGCAACTCGGCGCACACGATCCGGTGTTGTACTTTCAACTGGCGGATACGGTCAACAATCAGTTGCAAGTGTTGCTGTTTGTGATCAACGCTCCGGACGCGCCGCGTTTCGATGTGGATCGCGACGGTTACGGTCAGCGCACCAAGTTTGGCACCCTCACGCGCAACCTCGAAGCGGAATGCGCGGCGATGCAAGCGGGGCTGGCTCCGGGCCAGATTCGACGCGGACTGGGCCTGGGCCGCAAGACACTGCCGCGCTTCGAACTGTTTGTATCACGCCTGCACCATGAGATGTTCACGCTGGAACCACTGGCTTATCACACGGCTATTTTGTTTGAAAGTTATGGCTGCGCGTACAGTATCGGCAAAAAACGGATGGACATGATTCACGCGGAGTTTCAACCGGGCGGGGAGTTGTTCAAGCGGCTGGATGGCTCGACGTCGTTCCGCAGGCCGGGCCTGGAGCAAACGGTGCGCGGCCGCTCATGGGCCATTCACGACGGCATCCTGGGCGAGCCATTCACTAACATTCGAATGTACAAGCGCGTCGGGGTCGAGGCCGGTGTTACAACTTTCCCGAACGCAAAATGGTAATGGGGCAACCGGTCAGTTGGTCAACGGGTTCTGCCCATTTGACATCGATCATTGTTCATGGATCATTGAAATTCTTCCCAATCGAATTTCGATCCGGCCCCGAATGTTTTTTCCTGTCCACGGTGTCGCAAGATCACACGCCCCGCGCCGATCACTTCACACTGCCGGGCCGATAGATCAAAGGTACAAGCGGTATTCTCGTCGATGCCGGCGATCGTGGCCGTTTCAGGCAGCAATGATTCCATTTTCTTGAGCCGCCGTTTGCCGATGAAACAATAACGTGTGTCGAAGGCCGCGCCACCCTCTGAGTTATTCCAGTGTGGGGCGATCGCCAACTCAAGTCCGCACGGGCCAAGTAGATCAAGTCCATCGACCCAGTAGGGATCGTGGCCCGCTTTGTAAATCTCGTAGACGGGCACCACAAAGCGGCTGGCCGCAATCGCCGCCGAACTGGCAAAGACTAAATGTGCACCATTATGCAGCCGAGAAGCAAACGCAGCAGCGATGGGCGTGCGGA
Source organism: Thermoflexales bacterium (assembly GCA_017882055.1). Taxonomy (GTDB): domain Bacteria; phylum Chloroflexota; class Anaerolineae; order Fen-1058; family Fen-1058; genus JADGQE01. The sequence continues at coordinate 3,341 of JADGQE010000009.1, read as the reverse complement.
TCCAGTTGCGAACGGCATAGGTCGGGCTGCCAGGCCCGGCAAAGATATAGTTGGCGGCCAGGATCTTTTCGGCCGCGCTGGCTACTTGCTCAGTTGTCGCTTCAGACAGCGCCTTGAATGAAACGATCGATAGGGTTTGCTGCAAATTCTGTTTGAAGTAACCCACCGCCTTCTCGGCCAGTTCAGTCGTGTTCTCCTGAAAGCCGGCCGGTGTATCGATGAAGATCGCACGCAGTGGCTCAGTCAAGCGCGCCATCACGGCGCGGTGCGCGGGACTCAGCCGCGCCGACATCTCGCCCGAACTCATAAATGTGATCGTGCCAGTTCCACTCACTGTGTCTGCCATGTTCCCTTATCGCTCCAATCAAACTCGCTTCGGTGATTATATCATCTGTCATTGTTCATTGAACATTGAGCAGTGATCATTGCTCTCACTTTGCTCTTCGACCGCGTCCTCGCGGTCGACTGATGTGTGGCGCGACGCCCGCGAGGACGCGGGCTGGGAGCAAGTTCGCCCCCAACTTGAAATGCACCGCTGTCATCGTTCAATGCGCAGTGATCATTGCTCTCGTGGTATAATTCAATCATTGGGGATGCACTGGCTTCGACGGGGAGCGGTCGATTGCGAGTGGCAAGCCGGGGCGCTCTGCCCCCGTTAACAATGGAGCAACCTTTAAGTGCCAACCGCACTAACTACGCGGCTCTCCCCCTCGCTGCATAAGCGAAGGTGAAAGCTCGATCATCTACGGATGATCCGTCCGCCCCGATCTCGCGTCGGTGGGTCGGGAGCCGGGCGTGACAATGCCGGCGTGCGGTTCACTTGACGCCGATGACGTGAACCAAAGATCCATCGGCTGGCCGGTCTGATCTCAGGGTCGATGTTGAGCAGGCCGGCGACACAACACATCGACTAAGCTTGTAGTCATTCGCCGTCACCCTTTTCGGACGCGGGTTCGATTCCCGCCATCTCCACCAGTAGAAACCAGGTTCCTTATAAAGGAACCTGGTTTCTCGCTTTAGTACCACGCACGCATTCTGTCCGCCGAAACCGAAAGCGTTGATCAGCACGGCATTCACGCCCGCTTCACGCGCGACATTTGGCCGTTACTCCCTGCCCTCAAAACAAGACGCGGACAAACACAGCTGCTTTTATCCGTGTTATCCGCGTTGGTCCGTGTCCGTACTGTCTACTTTATTCAACAACAATACCTGATCCAGCCGCAACCTCGCCAATAATGCATGCCGATAGACCATCGATCTCGCCCTGTGCCACCAACGCGCGTGCTTGATCGGGTTGAAGCGCCATCAGCAAGCCGCCCGATGTTTCCGGATCGAATAAGATCGCACGACTGGCCGCGTCGATCAAATCGGCAAAGCGGACGTGCGGCAGAACGAAGTCGCGATTGCGACTCAAGCCGCCGGGGAAGATCTCACGTTCGGCGTAATCGCGCGCGCCCGGCAGCAATGGAATGTCGCCCATGCGCAATCGCAGCCTCGTATTTGACGCAGTCGCCATTTCAAGGCCATGGCCCAGAATACCGAAGCCGGTGATGTCCGTGCAAGCGTGCGCTCCAAAGCGCTGCGCCAGATGGGCCGCGTGTCGATTGAGCGCGCTCATGCTTTCGATCGCGGTTGCGACGTGCGCGGGATCAGCCTGTTCACGTTTGAGCGCGGTCGTGATCAAACCCACACCCAACGGCTTGGTCAGCACCAGTAGATCGCCAATTTGCGCGCCGCCCTTCGTCAGAATATGCGCCGGATGAACAAGGCCCGTGACAGCCAGGCCGAATTTCGGTTCTTTGTCGGTGACCGTATGGCCGCCGATCACAATCGCGCCAGCCTCAGCCACTTTCTCGCCGCCGCCGCGCAGAATCTCAGTCAGGATCGCACGATCGAGGTCTTCCGGGAAAGCCGCCAGGTTCAACGCGAACAGCACTTCGCCACCCATCGCGTACACATCGCTCATCGCATTGGCGGCCGCGATCGATCCGAACGTGTAAGGATCATCGACGACCGGCGGAAAGAAATCGACCGTGCTGACGATCGCTTGCTCAGCATTCAGTTGATAGACACCCGCATCATCCGGGCCGTCGAGGCCGACCAGCACCTGGGGAAAATTGCGGGCATCGAATAAATTGTGGAGCGGGCGCAGAACCTGCGCCAGGTCACTCGGACCGATCTTGCTGGCTCAACCTGCGCAGGAAGCCAGCGAAGTCAGCCGTATTTCTTCGCGCGTCATCTTGATCCTTTCGCCTGGATTGCACTGATCACGGCCATTTCACTTAAAAACTGGCCTGATCAAAGATTTCATTCCCCCACCACCGACAGTCGACTTTCTTCGCCTGTCCTGCCACAACCGTTTTGATTGCGCCGCAATCGCTTTGATTGTGACGCTAACGCACGCGTGCCAGGTGCTTGACGGCGTTCACGAGATCATCGATTTGACGCGCAATGCGGGGATCATCGAGCCGCGTCTGGAGATTTTGGAGCGAGGTGAGACGATACTGAGTGCGCTCGAACTCGACGCTCACTCTGGCCAATTGCTGCCGCAGGTCCTGCGCTTCTCTTCGAGTATCGGCTTTCAGCGGAGCCGCCGCGTCCTCAAACCGCTCGACGAGCCAACTCGTCAGCAACTCCTGCGCCAGGCGTTCGCGCTCTTCGCCCATGCGCATGTACTCGGCCTGCAATCGATCCACTTGCAGAGACACAATTTCCGCGGCCTTAAGTTGCAACGGGTTGAGCGGCAGGGTGCTGGCGTCGTCGCGCTCGGCAACAGACACCGACGAAGTCGTCGCGGGACTGAGCGGAGCTGCCGGTGATTCTGAGATCTCAGCTGACTGAGATTCGGCCAGCTCGGCCGCGACCGGCTGATCCACAATCGGTTGGGGTGCCGCCGGCTGGACTGTAGCCGGCTGTGTAGCAGCCGGCTGGTCCTCAGCCGGTTGCGCCGCACTCGCCTCCGAATCGGCTGCAGGTACTTCCTCCGAAGCGGGTTGTGACTGGGAAGCCGGCCTGGCGCTGCCGGGCGACATAGCGATGGCGATAATCATCGCGCCAAACACGAGGATGACGGCGCTGGCGATAATGATTAGTTCCATAGCGTTCCTTTACTCCGGCTCTGCGCCGGTGACCACGCGCTGAATCTGCTTAGTCATATTGTACTACGGAACTGCCTGATCTACATTCTAAACACGCCATACGCCAGGGTTCGCACCAGGCCCCCTCAGCCCCTCAGCCCCTCAGTTTCTTAAAGCCGCTGGCGAATGGAATTCGCGCCTACAGTTGCACGAAGCCGACCTACGTCGGCTGGGTTCCAGTCGGCGCAGGCCGACTTTGCGCAG
>JADGQE010000183.1 GCA_017882055.1 Thermoflexales bacterium | reverse complement strand
TCGCGGATCGTCGGCGGGACGCCGACTTGAGCACTTGTGTATAATCACCAGAAAATCCAAAATCTGAAATCGAAAATCCTATGGCACCTTCATTTTTCCTGGCTGCAATCGTCGCGACGGGCGTTGGCCTGGTCTATTCGATCTGGCGCGGCGGTAATTTGACCAGAATGGCACTGCTCGTGGTTGCGGCCTGGATCGGGTTTGCGGTCGGGCAGCTGATCGGAGCCGTGCTGGACCTGCACGTACTGCTGATCGGCGAAGTGCATCTGCTGGAAGGTATCATCGGCAGCCTGATTGTGCTGGTGCTGGTCGGTCGACCGGCCGAAACTTGATTGCTGGTCAACCCCTTTGAACCATGCTATAATGCCGCTGAGGCCAGCATGAACGAACAAGAACCCATCACGACGACTAGAGCCGAAAAGCGATCGCGGCGGACGACGACCCTTATCGGGCTCGTCGTCGCGGCCATACTGATTTTGATCATCGGTTCCTTTGTGTTGATGATCAGTGCCGGTGTGACCGGCACCGTGCGTGACGTGATCATCATTCTGCTGGCGCTGGAATCGCTGGTCGTGGTCACGTTGATGCTGGTGCTGGTTTATCAGGTCACGCTGTTGGTCAAGATGCTGCGCGAGGAGATCAAGCCGTTGATTGAATCCGCCCAGGAGACGGCCGCTTCAGCGCGCGGCACCACGACGTTCGTTAGCAAGAAGATCGTTACGCCGACGGTTTCGATCGCCAGCACGCTGGCCGGCGTCAGACGAATGATGTCATTTGTGATCAAAGGCAAGTAAGCTCGGGATGCATTCACGAAAGGAGATTCAGCCATGAGCGACAACAACGGTAGCGAGACCGGCAGTTTTCTGGCCGGATTCATTCTGGGCGGGTTGGTGGGCGCAGCGGTCGCGATGATCCTGGCGCCGTCGTCGGGTGAAGAGGCCCGCCGCAAGATCCGTGAGCGAGGCGTGGAGCTGCGCGATCAAATTGAAGATCGGGCCGAAGAGGCGCGCAAGCGCGCGGAAGACATTACGGGCGATGTCAAGACGCGGGCCGAGAAAGCGGCTGAAGAGGCCCGCAAGCGCGCGGAAGAATTGCAGGAACGCGGCCGCGTGATCCTCGAAGAGCAAAAGACGCGCCTGACGAAAGCGCGCAGCGAAGCCAGCGGCGACGGCACAGCCACCCCGCCCACTGAAGGCAAAGCAGGCTCCGCGGCCTAAAATTCTTGAGGTCAGACCGGCTGAGAACTCTGAAGCATGCTTCAGAGTTCTTTGTTTTCTACAGGCGAAGGCGTGAAGGGAGGTCAAGATGTTCACACGCAGCTTCTATTCTACTGCAGGTCGGTGGTTGAGCGGGCTATTTGTCGGCCTCGTGTCGATGCTATCGATTGGAAGTCCATCAACGCACGCGCTGATGGAGACTGCGTGCCACGAATCGATCGGGCAGATCGTGACGGTAAAGATCGACAGCCAGGTCTACGGCGCGGCCGTGCCGGTCAGCGTTTATCTGCCGCCGTGTTATTACATGCTGAGCGATGCGCTGCCGGTGATTTATTTGCTGCACGGCGCGAACGCCGACGAAACCCAGTGGCCCGATTTGCAGGTGCAACCACGCGCCGATGAATTGATCGCGCAGGGCCGCACCCCATTTGTGGTGGTGATGCCCGGCGGTGACTACCACTCGACACTTGACTACTCGGCTTTTGTACCGGATGATTTAATTCCGGCGATCGAACGGCAGTTTCACGTGCAAGCCGCTCGATCGGGCCGGGCGATCGGCGGGCTGTCGATGGGCGGCTACTGGGCGTTGAGGATCGCTTTTAGCCAGCCCGATCAGTTTGCGGCCGTGGGTGGACACAGCCCCGTTGTCGGCGTTGATCAGCCTGATGATCCATATAGACTGGCGCGCACGGCGGTTGGTTTGGATCAACTGCGGGTCACGCTCGATGCGGGCAACACCGATCCATTACAGTCTGGTGCGATAGTGCTGGCGCAGAGGCTTCGATCGCGCGGCGTGGCGGTATCTCTTGCAGTGAATCCCGGCGGGCACAATCGATCTTACTGGCGATCACACACCGCCGATTATCTACAATTCTATCTTGACGCCTTCGCTCCAGCACCAGCGCCGTATCGTTGTGGGGCCAATGCGGTTGACCGCTAATCATGATGATGGGAGATTGACTCATGCGTAACTTAATGAATCGATTCAATACATTTCTCGATAAGTTTGTCCTGCCGTGGCCGGTGCGCTTTCTCACCTTCCGGCCGGTTATTCTGCTCACGATCGCGTTGTTGATTCCGCTGATCGCGTTTGCTAACAATACGGTTCTGGTGTTAAGCCTCAATAGTTATTTGAACACGATGAGCGTGGCCGTCAGTTCGATCGTGCTGTTGTATGCAACGATCTCTGAAGTACGCCAGAAGCAGATCGCCGAGCTGCAAGAAAAACGCGCGCAGGAAGATCATGAGCACATCACCGAGAGCCATATCTGGTTGATGCAGGCGCTGGCGAATCAGCACGAGGAGATGGAGGAACTGAAAGAACTGATCGCTTCAATGCAAGGCAAAACTTATGCGCGCAAGCCGGCTCAGGCTATACCCGATCTGCGTGAATTGCACCCGCAGGGCGCGGCTCGCTTTGACGAGAATCATACACGCAAGCGCCTGGCCAGGCACGTGAAGCGCAATCCTATTACCAATGGTCTGCATCAAGATACGGACAACAACCATTGAGGGTTGGGGTCTTTTCCGGCGCCCCGTGATCCTTAGAATATGCCGCCGCGCCGATGTGATATGAGTTATAATATTCGCTAAAGCACATTGAAACTTGTTGTCTGGCAGGTTGCAACCGGGAGGTTAACATGCCATTCAGAATAGAATTCACCGATATTATCTTGATCCTGCTGGCGGCGCTGATTCTCTTCGGCCCAAAGCGGCTGCCGGAGATCGGGCACAGCCTGGGCAAAGCGATCAGTGAATTCCGCCAGGGTGTGCGCGAGATGACTGGCAGCTTCCGTGAGAAAGCGACCAGGCCCGGCACTGGAGCGACGTCCGCACCGGCTGATACCGTCTACTGTTCGCAATGTGGCATGGCTAATGTGTCTGACGCCAAATTCTGCAACAAGTGTGGTGTGCGGCTCGCGGCTTGATGCCCGATGAAGCGAACCGTCGCCCGTCATCTGCCTGGTTGCTGGCAACTTTGCAACCGCCCTGACTACGGAGCTTTTGGCGGGCAATCCAAGCGAGTTATCGGTTATAATATTAATGCTTACGCCGTGGACGGCGGCAGTTGCACCATCGCTATCGCAACTGTGCAGCTTCTAAATAAAAGCGTATTGTAAGGTTGTGGCCTGACACGCTGCGACCAGGAGGTTAACATGCCGTTCGGAATACAACCCATCCATCTGATTGTGATCTTGATTGTAGCGCTCATTATCTTTGGGCCAAAGCGTCTGCCCGAAATCGGACACGGCCTGGGCAAGGCCATCAACGAGTTTCGCCAGGGCACGCGCGAAATGACGGATAGCTTCCGCGAGGAAGTGACCAAGCCCGAAGGGACGGGGACGACTCAGCCCCCCGCGTCGGTTCAGCCGTCCACATCCGTGCCGGCCGCTGGTACCGTGTATTGTTCGCAGTGCGGCGGAGCTAATTCGCTCGACGCCAGGTTCTGCAGCAAGTGCGGCGCGCCGATGCCGGCCTAACCTTTGGCATTAGGTATTCAAATCTAAAATCTAAAGTTTGAAGTTAGATGATGTGACATGGCTGAGAAGCAGATGAGCTTGGTCGATCACCTGGAAGAATTGCGCCGCCGAATTATTATTTCGGTGGCAGCGATTCTGGTTGCCACGCTGGCGGCCTTCTTTCTGGCTGACCCACTGCTGAATGTCCTGTTGCTGCCTTCAGGCGGATTGCAACTCAAAGCCTTCGGCATCATGGACGGCTTCATGATCAAGTGGCACATCGCGCTGTATGCGGGCATCGTCGTCGCGTTTCCGGTGTGGGCCTATCACGTGTATTCGTTCATCAGTCCGGGCTTGATGGAACACGAGCGCCGTGCGATTTTTCCGGCGCTGGGCGGATCGCTCGTCCTGTTTGTGATCGGCTCGATCTTCGGTTATTACTTGCTGTGGGGGATGATCCGTGTGTTGATCGAACTCTTCCCGCCGCAGGTGGAGTTTTTACCGGCGGCCGATGCCTACATTTCGTTCGTCGTGTTCTTTTTGCTGTCGTGCGGGCTGGCTTTTCAATTGCCCACGTTGTTGATCTTGCTGGTGCGTCTGCGGCTGCTGACGTCCAAGACTCTGCGTAAGCAGCGACGCGTCGCCTACTTTGCGTTGTTCGTCTTCGCCGAGATTATTACTCCGGTGGCTGATCCCATCGTTGCCCCATTGACGGTGATGGTGCCGCTGTTGCTGCTCTATGAACTGAGTATCTTTGTCGCCCGGCGGATCGAAGCGGGCCGCAAGAAGAATCTATCGAAGGAAGTCGTGGCCACCATGAAAGCGCGCGGACTTCAGTAATCTCTAAACCGATCCGCCAATCGACCCGAATTCAGCCGATCTTTATTTGAAGATCGGTTTTGGTTTCGTAACTGCGCAAGGATGTATCGTCCCGCGTCGCGTGACGGCTGAGCAGTCACCCTGGTTCTGATTACTTCAAGCCGTTGTCATTTTGATCGATCGGCTGGGCCACAATGATCAACCGATGGGTGTTGCTGGTATACGGCCAGCAAGTGACCAGCGTCAGGCGCTCATCCGTCGTCGGTTGAATCCAGCGGGCATTCTTGAGCCGCACTTCGCGCGGTTGATCGCGTTCGAGCAGCACCTCGCGCGCCGTCACCCGGTAGAAAAAAGAGCGACGATCGGAATCCACTTCGATCTCATCACCCAGTTTCAAATCGACTAAGCGCCGGAACACTTCCCCGGCCAGGTTGTGATGCCCATCCAATACGGTGTTGCCCGGCTGCCCCAATGGAGCTGACGTCTGGAGCCAACCCGCCGCAAAATGACCCGGCACCTCCCACTGACTGACCCCCTCGATCACTTGCCAGCCAACCAGCTCGATCGGCGCGTTGAGATCGATCGCCGGGATAATGATGCGCTTCGGTGCCTGGATCGTTTTAGCGCCGGACGCTGAAGCGGACGGCACGCTCGAATGCGGTCGCGCCGCCGGAAGTCGTGCAAGCGATGTGTCTGGCAGCTGTTCAGGGATGGTCGCAACCTGGGGAGATAGCGGCGTCGCTGCGGGGCGCGGCGGCAAGATTGCCGGCGGCAAGGTTGCCGGTAGCGGGGCCGCGAGTGGCAAAGTTGCCTCACCAAAATCCGGCGGCAGCGGCTCGACGGCATCACGCACCGAGGGATAAAGCGCAATGCCGCCCACGATGAGCAAGGCAAGCCCGGTGGCTAAAAACAGGCGAGCCATGCAACCTGGACCTTCACTCGTTGGGTGTAACATGGGCCTGATTATATCAGCTTGATTCAAGGTCACGCGGTTACCGTAGGCGATACCTCGGTCGCCAGAAAAATGATATACTCGTGGGCAAGCAACAGGTTGCGATGACGTTTGAGTCGGCCCGGAGACTGGGATGCAGGACGAGCGTAAAACCAGGCAACAACTCATCAAAGAATTGGCTCAATTGCGCCGGCGCGTGACGAAGCTGGAGCGTGCCAGAAGAGCCGAGCCTCAGCGGATTGAAGCTGCCGTCCGCGAGTCGCAGTCGACCCTATCAACGATTCTCAATAGCAGCTCGCAATTCTTCATTCTGGTGGATTTCAATGCGAACATCCTCGCCTTCAACACCGCTGCAACGCGAGTCTGGCAGGCGGCGTTCGGGCAAGAAATCAAAACAGGCCGTTCCATCTTCGATTATCTACTTAAGGAACAGCCGGAGGAGTATGCCCGGATCGCCAGTACCATTATAGACGGGCAGGATGTCGTGATCGAGAAGTGCTTCAAAGGGATTGATGGTCTGGACCATTGGTTTGAGCTGCATCTCGATCCGGCCAGATCGGCCGATGGACAACACGTCGGGGTGCTGTGTGGCGCAACGGATATTACCAGCCGGAAGCAGATCGAAATAGTGCTCCGTCAAAGCGAGGAAAGTTATCGGCGGCTGGTGGAGATTTCGCCGGCTCCGATTCTGGTACACGTCAAGGGCACGATTGTTTTTGCCAATCAGGCCACACTCGATCTGCTCGGCGCTTCGACCGCCGACGATCTGCTCAATCGACCCTTCCTGCAAATCGTTCACCCTGATTTCCACGCGATGGTCAAACACAGAGTCCAGTTGATCGATAGCGGTGAGTCCGTCCCGAGTGTTGATCAGAAACTCATCGGCCTGGATGGGCGGGTCATCGACATCACGGCGATCGGGTCGCGCTGTATCTATCGGGGTCAGCCGGCCATCCAGGTGGTTCTCACCGATGTCACCGAACAACGCCGCGCCGAAGAGGTCTTACGTCAGCGCAGCAATGATCTGAGCGCGCTGAATGCCGAGTTGGCGCGGGCCGTGCGGATGAAAGACGAGTTTCTCGCCAATGTCAGTCATGAACTGCGCACACCGCTCAATGCCATCCTCGGTCTGTCGGAAACACTCCAGGAGCAAGTCTACGGCCCGTTGAATGAGCGGCAGGCCAAAACCGTCGGGCGGATTGAAGAGAGCGGCCAACACCTGCTGGCGCTGATCAACGACATTTTGGACCTGTCCAAGATCGAAGCGGGCAAATCGGAATTGGAAATCAGTGCGGTCTCCGCCGATTCCATCTGCCAGGCCAGCCTGCGCCTGATCAAAGAATTGGCCGACAAGAAACAGATCAAAATACAGTCGCACATCGACCGTGCGGTAACGACCATCCAGGTTGATGGCCGCCGCCTCAAACAAATCCTGGTGAACTTGCTCAACAATGCCGTTAAATTCACGCTGCCCGGCGGCGAAATCGGACTCGAAGTTCACGGCGAGGCCGAGGCGCAGATCGTCCGGTTTGTCGTCTGGGATACCGGCATTGGCATCGCGCGCGAAGACATGCCGTTGTTGTTCAAACCTTTCGTGCAGTTAAACAGCAGTCTGGAACGCCAGAATCCGGGCACCGGCCTGGGCTTATCATTGGTGGAGCGTTTAGTCGATATGCACGGCGGCAGCGTCGCCATGGAAAGCGAGCCGGGCAAAGGCAGTCGCTTCACGGTGTCGTTGCGCTGGCAAACCGAAGGGCAAGCGAGCGCCTCCCTATTTGACTCCAGTCCTGTTCCCGCATCGACCGGGGCGAAAAAACGGGCGGCCACTCAATCGATCACGCCGCCACTCATTTTGCTGGCCGAAGATAATGAAAGCAATGTCCGAATGGTCAGTGACTATCTGCAAGCCAAAGGCTGCCGCTTGATTGTGGCTCGCAATGGGCGTGAGGCCATTGAGCGCGCACGAGAATATCAGCCGGATTTGATTTTGATGGATGTTCAAATGCCGGAGCTGGATGGTCTGGAAGCGACTCGACAAATCCGCCTGCTCACGGGTCTGACCGACATTCCCATCATTGCCTTAACCGCCGTTGCCATGCCGGGCGATCGAGAGCGCTGCCTGGCCGCGGGCGCTAATGATTATCTGAGCAAACCGATCAGCCTGAAGATATTGATGGCCGCGATTGAGACACAACTCAATCGAACACAGGGAACTGATTCCAGGTGAGACCTAAAAGCATTGCCTTGATCGTCGATGATGAACCGGCGGGACGCGAGACCTTAGAGGCCCTGCTGACGCTGGAACCGTATGAACTCCATTTTGCCGGCAACGGCCACGAAGCCCTTGCGAAGGC
>JADGQE010000182.1 GCA_017882055.1 Thermoflexales bacterium | reverse complement strand
GGCCCGCGCGCGATACGTTTTGAGAATCAGTGATTTGGCACGGCTGGCGGGCGAGTCTTTCGGCCGGAGTGTGCGATACGCCCCGCACAGGTTGCAGTGGTACGGCGGGCGGTTACATTTATTCGTGCCGTTCTTGACGATGTTAGGGCTGCCACAAACGCGGCAAGTGTAAGTAATGGTTTCTTGGATCATACTATAAGCATCCTCCATCACTTACTTTGTTACCACTACCCGTAAATCAACTCGGAAACCGCTCTAATCCCTGATCCCTGATCCTTGATCAACCGATCACTGTCATTTCCCTCGAATACGTCGTCAAACTTTCTGCGCCGTCGGCGGTCACCAGTACATCATCCTCGATTCGCACACCGCCCAGGCCCGGCACGTAAATCCCCGGTTCGACCGTGAAGACGTTGCCCGCTTCAAGTGGAACGGCGTTGCCCTCAACCATGTAGGGCGGCTCGTGACCTTCCAACCCGAGGCCGTGGCCGGTGCGATGCGTGAAGTATTGGCCGTAGCCCGCTTCGGCAATAATCTGGCGCGCGGCGCGATCGACCTCTTGCCCCGTTACGCCCGGACGTGCGATCGCTCGACCGGCGGCGTTGGCCCGTTTCACTAACTCGTAAATCTTCTTGATCTCAGCGCTCGCTTCGCCGACGACGAAAGTGCGCGTGATGTCGCTGCCATACCCGTCGACGGAAATGCCGAAATCGAGCAGCAGCACATCGCCGGATTGAATGACACGTTCGGTGGAAGTCGCATGGGGCAGGGCGGAGTTCGGTCCAGATTGAATCAGCGGATCAAAAAAAATCGTTTCGGCTCCGGCGCGCATCAAGGCGACCAGCAACTCGTTGGCGACCTGCTGCTCGGTCAGGCCGGCATGAACGACACCGAGCACAGTGTCGAGCGCCGTCTCGGTGATCTTGATTGCGCGCCGCATCGCCGCGATTTCATCCGCGTCCTTGATCATTCGCAAAGCGCCAGTCGGCGCTTCGGCCTCGTTAAACGTGGCGCCGGGCGCAGATTTTTCCAGCAAGCGTAGTTCCAGCACGCGCATTCTTAAAGCTTCAACGCCGATCTTCGCGTCGCTGAGTTTCAGCGCCCGGCTCGCCGCTTGAAAGGCTTCGAGTGGAGCCTGTCCGTCGACGTAGGTGAAGGTCTGCCAATCGATTGGACTACGCCCGGTCTGGGTGGCTTCGAAAGCGGGCAGCACCAAAGCCGCTTGACCGTGAAGGGGAAATAGTGCCACCGTCGGCCTTTCACTCAGATGAAAACTCAGGCCGGTGAAGTAGTGCATGTTCGGCCCGGGCATGATGGCGACGCAATCCAGGTTGGACCGCTCGGCAAGTTGATTCAGTTGGTTGATGCGCTGGAGAGTCATACGGTTATCCTTTCTCAGGTCGCGTGCTGCGCAATTCGTTTTTACGCATCACGCTTCAAATCAGTGTATAATCACCCCACTTCATTGATTGCAGGAGTGAACCATGAACAAGGTCTTCGGTTTTCTGGCCGGTGCGATGGGTGGTGCGATTGTTGGCGCAGTTGCAGTGCTGTTGTCGACGCAGCGGAGCGGCAACGATTTACGTCATTTAGCGCAACAGCGCTACAACGAGATGCTCGCAGAAGGCCGCAAAGCCTCGACTGCCCGCCGGGCCGAGTTGATGAATGAATATGAAGCGATGAAGCACGGCGAATGAGTAGTCAACCTTGCGAGGGATTTCAGATCGATTGACGCTCTTGACACCTATCCCTCGCAAGGTTAAGGTTACTTCTCCGCGATCGACCACTGGAACAACGCGGGTTCACTGCTCTTAAGGGCCGTGGGACTGATGACGATCACGGCTTGCTTGAGCGTGCTGAGTGGAATAGCCCACTGGCCGGTATTGTCGTCATTGAGCGGCAGGCGTGCTACGCTGACGGCGCCGTCCTGACCGAAGCTGATCAGCTGCGGGATAAAGGTCTGCGGCACGAAGTTGTTGGTGCGCAGCCACCCGGTTGACTGCCAACCACCGTCGTCGTTTTCAAAATTGTCTGTATAGTTGATCTCCGGAATCTCCACATCATCGATCGCCAGGCCCGGCAAATTGACCGCCAGATCGTTGACCACCTCAAAACTGATCATGATCTTCTTGCCCGCATATTCGCTCAAATCGACGGATTCTTGAATCCACTGCGGCCTGGCGTTTGTACCGCCGCCGTTGCCGCTGCTGCCCGTGTAACCCCAGCCATAGCTGTTGTTGTTCGGATTCCGATCGGTACTTGATGGTGCCTTGAGAATCTTCCAGGTTTTGCCGCCGTCGGTCGAGACATCCACGTAACCATAGTCCCAATCTTTTTCCAGCGAATACCACGTCCAATACTTCAGCGTCGCCGTCTTGACGTTGCTCAGATCGAACTCATGCGTTAACGCTAGATCGGTCGAGTCGCCGCGATTGCTCCACCAGAAATACTGGCCGCTGTGCGGCGTCGCGTCGATCATGCGAGCCTTGGTCGAACCGGTAAATTTCACCGTCACATCTTTGTCACCGGTAAACGCAAAATACTTGGCCGCATATTCGTTGACGCTGTTTTGCTCGCCAAAGGGATACGAATCAATCTTTTGGGTCAGTGCTGCCAGCGGGGGTTGAGACTGGGTGAACCCGTAGCGGCCGTCGTCGAGCGAGGGCTTATTAAGAAACTTGGCGATGACCCAGTCGGCAAAGAAATCGTCGAGCGTGCCTTTATACCCGACTTGCTTCAACGCGTCTGCCACACCGAGCAAGCCGTTGTGGGGATCGGCCACGATGTCCTTGAGGCCCGTTTCACCATATTTGTCGTAGAAGTACAACCAGAATGTAAAAGCCGCCCCGTAACACTCGCCGCATAGCGGGCCTTCCGGCCAGAAATTCAACTGCGTGTTGGGCTGTTCGGCAAAGGCAAAGTCCACTCCGCCGGAATCGTAACCGTTGAGAAACTCGGCCAGCACCGACATGCCTTCGTTGGCCCACACCTCTTGATTGCGGTGGATGTGGAAATGGATCATGTGCTGAAATTCGTGCGCCAGGGTGGTCAGGTAAACGCTGCTGCCGATCTGGCTGGGTCCGCCGCGGCCTTCCAGATCGATGATGAACATTTCTTTCTCGTTCGAATCGGGCCGGACGGCGCGGGTATATTCATCGACGCTGGAGAAATAGCCGCCCGCGCCGGTGTTCGAGGTGTTCAATACATGCAGGCGCGGATCGCAGTCGATGCCGGGTGACCATTCGCTGCCAAACAGTTCGCGATCGCGCGGATAGATTTTGTCGTTGAAGATCTTGCCGGAGGCCACCACTTTCGCTTTGTCGACCTGGTCGAGCCATTTGTTGTCCACCCACATGTAGACGTGCTCTTCTTTCGAGATCAGCGTGGCCGTTACCACGAATTGCTCAAACGTCTGGCTGTTGGATACATGGAATGTCAGTTCGTCGCCGACACTGTATTCCGGCGCAGTCGTACACGTGTGATCGGGTGAATCGGCGGGCAAGCCTTTGAATTTGATCGCCAGTTCGCGCAGATCGCCGATCGGCAGAGTGTCAAGCACGACCGCCTGCGCGTCGGCTCGATCGGCCGCAGTGACCGGATCGCGAATGACGCCGGAAGGGGTCGGAGAGGCCGGGCTGTTGGGTGTGGCTGTCGAGTCGATGGGTGCGACCGGTTGAGTTGGTGCTTGCAGTGCCGGCGTGGCTTGAGGCAGGTTGGTCGGTCGGGGCTGCGCCGTCGGCGTGGCCGCGTTGCAAGCAGCCAGTGTTATGGCGATCAGCATGATGATCAGCCAGCGTGATGTACGTGTCATGCAGTTGTCTCCTCCAGAGGATCAATCGAGCAGGTAAAGCGATTATCAGCAGATCACGAAAGCGTCCTGAGCGGAATCCTGCATGCTTTTCGCAGGATGGAGTCGAAGGATGCGGCTGCGTGAATAGGCTTGATTCTGAACACTACCCGCGTTCTTCGACTACAACTCGCAAAAAACGCGAGTTTCCGCTCAGAATGCTTCACGTTTTTCGTGATCTACTGATTATACCATGCGGAATTTGGCAAAGAAGCAATGGGACGCTGATCTGCGCTGAAGACGCTGACCGCGAGAAATAAATCAGCGCGCTTCGCGTCAGCGTGCGTCTGCGTCCTCAATCATGAACTTGCGAGAGCGCAGGCGATTTGAGCGGCGACGCGGGCGTTGTTCTTCAGCAGGGCAATGTTGGCCGCACGGCTTTCGCCGCCAGTGAGATCGCTGACATGCTGAAGCAGAAACGGCGTCATGGCTGTGCCGTGAAGGTTGACTTCTTCAGCCATCTTCAAGGCTTGCACAATCGCGGCTTCGGCTTCGCTGTTCGACATCGCATATTCTTCCGGCACTGGCACACCGATCAGTACGCCGCCCGCTAATCCCAGATCGAATTTGGCGTGGATGATCGCCGCGGCTTCCTGGGCCGAATTGACTTGCGCATCGATCGGCAGCCCGCTGCTGCGCGAATAGAATGCGGGCAGCGTATCAGTGCCGAAGCCCAACACGGGCACGCCGTGCGTCTCCAGCCATTCGAGCGTGAGCGGCAGATCGAGGATGGCCTTCGCACCCGCGCACACGACGACGACGGGCGTCTGCGCGAGTTCAGGCAGGTCGGCCGATACATCAAACGGTTGGCCGCGATGCACGCCGCCGATGCCGCCCGTGGCGAAGACGTGAATGCCGGCCTGTGCCGCGATCCACATGGTGGCGGCAACCGTCGTTGCGCCGTTGAGTTTCTGCGCGACGACGATGGGCAGATCGCGGCGGCTGACTTTGCGAACGTCGTCGGCGTTGGCGAGGTATTCCAGTTCAGACGCTTCGAGTCCGACGTACAGTTGTCCATTCAAGATGGCGATCGTGGCCGGAACTGCGCCGTTATCCGTCACCGTTGCTTCGAGTTGGCGCGCCACGTCGAGATTGATCGGGCGCGGCAGGCCGTGCGTGATCAACGTCGATTCGAGCGCGACGACGGGGCGATGCGAAGCGAGTGCGGCTTGAACAGAGGAAGAAATGTGTAGAGGGAAATTCATTTGGGCGAGTATCCTCGTAGACTATTTGTGGATCGAACCATTCGGCATGGTCGCGCCGGAAAGACTCTTAACGGTCTTGAGTTGATCTTCGGTAATCTTAGCGCCCCGCAAGTTGGCACGTGACAGATCGGCATTGGTCAGATCCGTCTCACGTAGATCGACATTGGTCAGATAGACATTCGTTAGATCGGCGTCTTGCAGATTGGCGCGGCGCAGATCAGCCTCGCCGAGGTAGGCGCTGGCGAGGTTCGCTTTCTGCAATTTTGCACCGCGTAAAATCGCGCCGTCCAGATTCGCTTCTTCCAGTGATACGCCTTGCAAATTTGCGCCGCGCAGATCGACTTGTGCGAGATCGGCGCCCACAAAACTTGAGTGGGTCAAATCCTGGCCTGCCAGTTGAGCATCGCGCAAATGGGCGTCATTCATTTGACTTTTTGGGTCGGGCAGCGGTCCCTTTCTAAGTAGATCATCGATTAACTTCAAATCGTGCTCAGCGATGTGGTTTGCCAGATCATTTACGGGCTGCTCCTTGATCAGGCTGGCCCAATCCTTTGCCAATAGATCATCGACCGACTTCAAATCGTGCTCGATCAGGTGCTTCGCCAGCTCGTTCGCCGGTTGCTCTTTGATCAGACTGGCCCAGTCCTTTGCCAATAGATCATCGATCGACTTAAGATCATGTTCGATAAGATGTTTCGCTAGATCGTTCACGGGCTGTTCTCTAAGTGAGCTCTTCAAATCACTGATGGCGCTCGCTAAAGTCTCAGTTGAACCATTGATGGAGTTATTGATCATCAGGAGGAGATACCGGGTCAGTTCATCATCGCCTGGATGGCTTAGGAACTGATTGACGACAGTCTTCTCAACCTTGTCTCGACCAGCCACATCGCGGCCGATGTCGGCAGGCCCGTTGAAATCGGCATCCCCGCTGCGCTTGTGCAACACGGCTTGCTGCGATGAATACCCCTTCAATTCTTTGAGGATGTCATCGATCGCTGACCGATCGTGCTCTGCGATGTTCTTTAACGATTTGGCGGATTCGTTTATCTCGCCCAGGAAACGTCGAATAGGCCTTACGCGCTCGCTTCTAAAGGGAATCTTGCTTTCGAGGTAGCGCCGTACGGTGCGCTTCTTCTTTTGAGCCGATCGGGTGGGCGGCCAGGCAGGGGCGGCTTTTTCGAGTTGGCGTTGCAGTTCTTCGTAGTTGGCTTTGGAGATACGCTTACCATCAAGATGGTAATAGTAGGTGCGCTGTTTGCCATCGTTGTAACGAACGACTTTGGGTGGAGGTAGTTCAGGCATTGATCGTTTCCACTTTCGCAGGAGTTTTACTGGTCGCGCTCTGTGGATAACTGAGTATCAGCGGGCGTCAAGATGGCCTCCACAACGCCGAGTATCCGCAGATCTTTGTCGCCATAATGGACGACGTCTGTTCCATCGACAAATGACCAGTTTCGCTCGGCTTGATTGGGCGCTGGCGGGCTGTCGGCGCCACCGATGATCGTAAGGTCAAAATCTTGGTAAGTCACTATCGCAGAGTTGTCTTTGATCACCCATAACCGTTTAATAATCGGCTCGATCAACATGATCGGCTGGCTAGCTTGCGCGATTTGCGGTTCTTGCCGTATCAAAGCATAATCGTCGCTGTGGTTGTTCCCAGTGCCATGCACGGCAATATATTGCTGGCCCTGATATAGTTTGACTGCGCTTGGAATGTCAGAAGCAGGATTGCTCGAGTGAACAGCATAGGGCTTGCCCTTAAGTGACAAGCGATTGACTTCAAGGTAGTCCTTAGTCATTTGAGCCGGCCCAAGAACAGGAAGTTCAAGTCCACTGGTAAATGCTCCGTAGATCGGCACATACTCTAGATCGAGATCGGGTGGCGGCCAAATACGCCGAGTCGGTAGCCCCAAATCAACGGGCGATTTGTCTGCCGTCGATCGGATGGGCGTTGTGGATTGTTCGACAGGCTCTTCTGCCTGCTCAGATTCCATTGGGCGCGGCTCGACACGAATCAATTCTGCTTCCAATTGCTTGATTCTGGCTCCAGTCGCATTGTATAAATCAGTATAAGATGCCGCCAGGGCAAGCCGATGGTATTGGCGCGACTCAGTGATTAATTCTCGCAAGAGCCGTTCAGCCTGACTCAAATAATCGAGCGCGTCCCGCCGATGCTTGACTCCATTTTCCACCAGTTCGACTTGGGCCCGACAGATCAAGGCAATAACGCTATTACTTGGCTGCAAACTCAAACTTCTGATCGCGCGCTCGATATGAGGAATGGCTTGCCGTTGCCGATTAACTGGCGATGACGAGAAATGTGCCACGCCCAGGTAGAGCAATGCCACGCCGAGTAGATTAAAGTCATTCTGCGCGATCTGGGCGGCACTTCCGGCAACTTCAATTGCTTTTCCGTAGAGCCGTCGCCGTCGTAGACCCTCAGCCTGGTAGCACAGCCGGAGGACGTTCTTCTGCTGATCAGTTCGCTGATCAACTTCGAGCAGGCTGAGCAAATTGGGGATGGATAGTAGATCAGCCACGTGTCTTCTCCGTGTGGGCCGCTTACCGATCGGCGCTTAACTATTGTGCCGCATCCGGTTCAGCATCGATTCCAGCTTTTCGATGCGTGCTTCTTGCCCCGACCCTTCGGCCGCGGGCGGCCTGACTTCGGTTCTGGGTTGTATCAACGTTAGGGCATCGATGAAGCGCATCGCGATCACATCGGTGGTGGCCTTGGGATCGTTGGCGGTGGCGATGCGGA
>JADGQE010000181.1 GCA_017882055.1 Thermoflexales bacterium | reverse complement strand
AAACAACGGCATCACCGGGAATAAGGCTACAGCCAGCAACGCCGCTTTGGCGCCGGCTACCCGTTGACCAAAGGCAAACATGGGCCATACGGCTAATGCGCCGATCAATGGCAGCAACATACCGATCGAGGCGCTGGCTATTTGTGGATTGTCGAGTGCCATCAAGCCGGGATTGTGGCACTGAAGTGTGCGCAGCGGCATCGCGATCGAATCGGCCAAGGCCGGCAATGATTGAAAGAACTGCCAGCCCGCCCACTGCATAACGATCGGGCCGGGTGGATGCGATTGCGCATGAATCGGCAGCGTGGGCATGATCGACGGATAACGAGTGAGCAAAGCGGCAAGATCGGGTGTAGCCACGGCGGTGGTGAAGTAGCCGCTGTTGTGAACGGATACCGTCGGCCCGAAGAATTGCAACAGCGGCTGGCGCGAAACGGCGAATGCCAGGGCCAGCTGAATAATCGGTGCGGCTAAAGTCACAAATATCAGGAATCTTGTAGAGGGAATCTTTTGCGATCGCCCCAGCCAACGCACACACACGATCACATACAACACGAGAACGATCAGCGGAATAATCATCCGTTCCGGTGACGTAATTGAACGCAGCGTCCAACGCCACTCATCCGGTCCGCGCAGCCAGGGCGTGAGATCAAACCAGACGGCGATCACGAACAGCAGTGTCGGAACGACAAGCCATATCAGATTTTTGATTTTTGACACCTGCACTCGCCTGGCGCGCCACCCCGACTTCTGCGGGGGCATGGCGTGCGTGCGGTGCAAGTGTTTTTGATTTTGGATTTCCAAGTCGGAACCTGATCACAGATGAATGATCGGCGGAACGTCGCGCCAGGCGTCTTGAAGGCCGAGTGCGGCTGTGAAGAACGAGAGAATCACGATGCCCCAAAATACGATTCGCCAAATGCGCGCAGGATAATACGCGCCGCTTACTACGCCATATGCTCGATATGAAAAATACCACAGAACCGGAATCAATGGCACGAACCAGCGCGTGCCCCAGGCCGCGCCGCCGAAATTGTCGGTGCGCAAAATCAAATAAGCAGTAAAGATCAAGCAGCCCAGCCCAGCCGCGATGGTCAATCCGCGCAACCGGTTCGATCGTTCACGCACCACGATTCCAATACCCATGACGGCATAGATCAACATCGGCGTGAAGGCAAACAGGCCGCGCCGCCCGATGAGCATAGCATAGGCATAACGCAAGCCGAAGTCGAGCGAGTAGAAGCCGTTGGTGCCACCCACCGTCGGATTCAAGACCGTGCCGAAGAAGTCGTAGGCTTTGGGATCGAAGTAAAGCGGCACAAGCGTACCCGCCGCCCAGTAGTTCAGCGCGCCACTCACAGCGAATGGCACGAGCGCGCCGACGAGAAACAGCAGCAGCCTAGATCGGCGCGCCAGCAGGATCCACAACGCAAAGGCAACAATGAAGACCGCGAGTGTGAGATCGATGTTGGCAGATAAGCTGATGAGTAATCCGGCCCAAAAGGTGTTGCGTTTGCGTTGCACCGCGTTGTAGCGTGCGAGCAACAGGAAACCGGCGAACAAACATACTGCCGCCGGAACATGCCCCGCGAACACGATCGAGTAAGGCGCGATGGGCGAAGCGAAGCCAAGCGCAACGGCTAACGCTGTGGCGAGCGTACCCCCCACTCCGCAATCGATCATCGCTTTCCAAAACACCACCACCAACAGCGCCGATGATCCCCCGCTGAAGATCAGCGTCAGCCAATAGAACGCCGTGAAGCGCGTGCCCTCCGGTCCAAAGACGCGGCAGGCCGCGGGATCTTGATCGGGCACGCAGATCGTCGGATCGAGCGTGAGGCCGAAAATGTTATGCAGAATCGAATAGACACCGGCCGCCGCAACCGATAGAATCGGCGTCTTGTCCGAGTAGAAATGTCCGTTGACAAAGACTTTGTCGCCGGTACGATTGAACTCGGTGTGATCGATGACGAAGGTATCTTGCTCAACCAACGCTTGAATCGTCGCCATGCGCGATTCTTCTTGCCACGAATGCGTGTGAACTTTGGTCAACATCGCCCAGACCAGCAAACAGGTAACAAATAAAACAAGGCCCATCGAACGGTGAGCGAGGACGGCATCAAGTCGCTTCATGGCTTCAACGCTATCCCTACGTATTCAAAACGCTGCGCCGTCTGCAGGCGATGGCCGGTCGCTGGATCATACAGTCCAATCGCCAATTGCCGGGCCGCAGCCGAATACTCGATGACAAAGTGCTGCAGGATCACATCGCCAGGCTCCAAAGAACTCAGCCGCACATTCAAGCCGTCACGCTGTGCTACGGTCTGGCCTGATTCGTCGAGACTGTGTACAAAGATCGACAAACGCAGTGGCGGTGTTTGATCGACGCGCCAATACGTGACCAGATCGATCGGCTTGCCCGCTGTGACGCGCAGATCATACCCGATCAACGCGAGGCCTCCCTCAAAGCTGATCGGCAAAGCAAGCGGAGAGCGATCAGGCGCAATGACTTTGCCTTGTGACAACGCGGTGAGTTTGGCCGCGAGCGCCATTCGCGCATCAATTTCAAACAGCCGCAAGTTGCCACTCGAGTCACTCCCCAGGCGCCGGCCTTGAGCAACCAGCGCGGCATGTACGTCTGGCGCAAAACCGGCAATCGATTCGCCACCGCGCGTGATATAACGAGCAGCACTCTGCATGCTCAGCACGACCGCATCATTGCCGGCCCATTTAGCGATGAGTTGCCGATCGGGCTGGCCGCCCAGCGTGTCGCGATCGAGATCGCCCGCGACGGGGCCAAGCACGACCGCGCGATCGGTTTCAGCCGAAGGATAATCGAGGTGATAGACCAGCATCGATCGCCCGATACGCGCCACCGGTTCGCGCGCGCGAAACGGCGCGTATTCATTCCAATGACTATACACCAGGCCAAGTTGCAGGCTCGTGGCGCTGACAGCGTACCAGCCGGGCGGCAGCGCGTTCGCGCTGAAACCATCGACCTCCGCACCAAAATCGTTGAGCGTAAAACTCGGCAGCAAGTTCGCCTGAATTCCGTAGGTCGATGGACGCGCCGTGCCAAAATAGGCCAGATTGATGCGGTCCACGCGATTGGCCGTCAGCCACTCGCGCAAAGCAATCAAATCTTGTCCCCAATCGAGGTTGGAATCAACCAGTAGATTGTAATCGTGGTTGTGATCGCCAGCCAATTGATTGAAGTAAGCAAGGTGATTCGGTCCAATCGACAGCACATCGACGACGAGCCACGCCGGCAAAACCACGAAGACACCCAGACACCCAGAAACGAAGTTGCTTGCCAGTGTGCCTTTGCGCTTCAAGGTTCCGACACTCGTCAACAGAGCACTCGCACCCTGCCCGGCGATGACCAGCGCAAACGGCAGCGCAGGCAAAATCAGCCGATAGCCCAGGCTTAGATTGCTGGACATCGCCGCGATGAGAAACAGCAGCGGCGGCAGCCACAACGCGATCGATTTTCGATCCCGGCGAACGATCAGGCTGACGAGGCCCATCAACAAAAAGATCAACGTTGGCAACGGCGTTTTGATCAAGAACGCAAACGGATAATAGCCCACAAAGCCGGTCGGCGAAATCTGGCCAAGCATAAAGGCGGGCGTACCCGACTCAACCCGATTGGCGACCTTGCCCAGCGAAGACCAGTAATCGGGTGCAGGCACCGGTAGGCCATTTGATCCAGGCAACCCAAATGAGAATCCAAAAGTGGCCCAGATTACCATGAAGGCAGCAAGGCCGAAGAGAAAAAGGTACTTTAACCTTGCGAACGCCGTGAAGCGCGGGCCGTCGTTAGCATAAGTCAATCCTACAATCAATACGATTGGCCCAAGCCACACGGCCGAATACTTACTGGCTAAAGCCGCGCCTGCTAACAATCCGGCAACGATGACACGGCGCAGGCTCATACGTTTGATCGCCAGTGTCAACATCCACACCGAACTGAACATGAACAATGTCACACCGAGATCAGTTCCGGCGATGTGACCCTGAGCCAGCACATTCGGATCAAATGCACACAAGAACAACGCCGCCAGGGCCGCGCGCCGACCAAACACCGAGCGCGTGAAAGCGTAAATCACGCAAGCCAGCAGTAGCGCCAAGGCCATCTCCGGCAAACGAGCCAACATGACCAGGCGCTGTGGATCGGAGTTCGCCTTCCACAAAAACTCATCCGAGAAGCCGTAAATATCGCCGTTGGTCCACGTCGAGTGATCGATTGGGAACGCAATGTCATCACGCAGCATCAGCGGCAGTGCCAACAATAGGTTTGTCAGCGGCGGATTTTGCCCGCGGCTCAGGCGCACATCGCCTGTGTGGAGGTAGGCGTAGCCAAACGTGAGTTGATACGACTCATCGAATGCAGCTGACTGAGTCGGCGAAGCGGCAACCAGCTGCGCCAGCATAACCAATAGCAGCGTCACGGCACTGAGTTGCGACACGAAACGCAATGAGCCTATCTCCTAGGGCACACGGTAGATCGTTACAGCGTTTTGTCGAAACGCCACGGACAACATTCGGTCAAACTTAGCCAGACCCTCGGCCGGATATTGCTGACGTTCCAAAGGACCCACATAAACATACGCGATAGCATAGCGCTGAATCAATGCCTGGGCGGCAGCAACATCGGTCGTGGAATAGATTTTGTCCACATCCGGCAGGCGTTGACGCAGAACTTCGTCACTTCCACGCCACTGCGTTTCGTGCCCGATTCCAAACCAGCCCAGAAGTGTGGGCAATCCGGTCCACGCAGAGATGCGCGATCTGGCGGGATCAGGCCACAACTCATCACTGGCCGCTTCTAACAAAATCGGTGCGCCAGGCACCTGCTGATTCAACCACTGTGCAGCGGCATAGGCATCCGCAATGTCTCGACCGCGAGGTGAGCGCGCCGTCGCCTCAAGCACATTCAACGCAGGTTCAAGGATAGTGGTTTCGGCAATGCGGGTGGGAAGCGCTAATAGGGGGTATGCCATTCCTAACCCAATGACGACAAGCAACATGGCCGCAAACGCGGCACGAGTGAAGCGCTGTTGCAATTGAAACGGGCCGCTCAACAAGTAGTATGCACTACAGGCTGAAGCCACACTCCATAAGACCCACACTTGATAGTAAATCTTGAAAACAGTATTAGTCCGCGTCCCGGATACTTCAGCGATAAACGCAAATTCGGGACCCAGGGCCAGCAGCAATCCCACGAGAAACAATAGCAAGATAAAATCCGTGGGCCGCGAGCTCGCCAACCGATGATCGGAATTGAGGCGAGATCGCCATAGTAAGAAAACAGCCAGCAGCCCTACGGCCAACGAGAAGGGTAACCATGGATCAGACAAGCGGGCTAACAGATGTGCCGCGAGCGTGATCCCTCGATTAGTCATCGGACCCATGAGGCTATCCAACCAAGCCCGTGCGGAACTGGATAGTTGGAGCACACCGGCAGCCAACGCGATCGCGATCAGGATCAGGCCGATGCCGCCGGCGATAGCCTGAAGGCCAAAGGTCAGAGGACGCACTTGCCTGGCATGGACCGCATCGAGGATCAGTTTTGAGATGAAGCAGATACCGATTACAAGAAACGGTCCGAACATGACAAAAAATTGCGCCGCAGATGTGCCATTAAAAATGTTGGGAGCGACGCCGGATACTTGCGGCCCCACGTTTAGGTAATAAGGCAAATACATCAACACGCTCAAAAGCCCTAACAGCAAGGACTCGATGAGAGCTATTCGCATCCTAAACTTACCGATCAGGCAGCGAGCTAAATTCAATGCCGCTATCGCGATAAATAGATAGATGGGAAAATCCCAGGTATTCAAAAAACTCAATCCGCCCAACACCAGCGGATACATTAGCCAGACCGGTATGTCGCGCCAGAGCGAGGCCATGCCCTCACTCGCTCCGGCCTGAAATAAATTGAGTGCAAGGCTCAAAGCCAGCAGCACGAATGGCAAATCCAGCACGTGTGGGTGCATATCACCCAATAGAAAACTGAATTGTGGAAATTCGTCAATCAATTCTTGAAAGGCAGTCGGCGAATCAGACGGCGCCCCCATCACAGCCCCCAGGCGCGGGCTGATGTCCATCGGCCAATAATCGTGAATGACCCGTGATGCGCGCCACCACCAACCCACGCCACCTGTACGAGGCGGCCAGCGCGATTGATTGACGGGTGGCACATAGGGCTGATTCAGATCCAGAATATCGAGCTGCGCCCAAAACTCTGGCGATCCGATCCCAGCGACACGCGCGACTTCTAGCGGTGCTTCGAAGTTGCCCAGCACGGCCAGCAACACTGCACCGATCAAGCCGAATGTGATCGCCGCAGACTTGGCGGTGCGTGACATGAGCAAGACTACATTCGCCACAATACCAAAGGCACCCACCGCCGACAGCGCAAACCACAGCGCATTGCTCAAGCCAAATGTCAAGCCTGCGGCCATGCCCGATACTTTGGCTAATATGGACATCATCACGTATCCAAAGTAATAGTACGACATGGTGTAACCGGCCAGCCAGGGATCATATGGCGGAAATGAGGTGCTCCGTCCAAGCGCATTGAGAAACGCCAGTTCCATCGGTTTTTCACCACTGAGCGCATCAGGGTTATGCGCCCGGAACATCGCCCATGCGATAAAGGCCGCCGCAAACAGCAATTCATAAGCAATGATCAAGCGGCGTTGAGCACGCAGCTGATCAAGCAAATGCTCAGCGGTTTTCTTAACCGCACGCCGATACGTCAGTTGGCTGATGCCTGCAACCAGTATCAATGCAATTAGGATACCGATTTGTGTATTCTGGATAATCCCGAACGAAGTCAGCAGCCACAAGCTATAACTGACTAGCAACAGGCCAAGCGGTTTTGCCACCATATAACCGCGATCCGGCAGCCAACGCAGCCAACGAAAAGCTAGCGGCCACACCAGCCACCCGCAGACTTGGATAATAATCCACCAAATGACGACCGCCAACGCATCAGACGCATTCATGCTGTTACGCTCATCTCAGGCGTAAACGATCAACTTCACGGCCAGCGACCAGTGCGGGCAACCGTTGACCTGAATCAGGATGATACAATCCTATTTCGATCTGATAATCTTGCGATGCCGACGGTAGATGCAGGTGATTTACCTGCGCGATCAGATCGCCCGCACGCCAGCTCAAAGGCGACGCGTCAAGCCGATCGTCCTGCGCCACGATCGTACCATCCAAGCCGACAATATGCACAAACAATTGTAATGGTGCAGCGATATGATCAGCTGCGCGCCAAAAAGTCACTACCTTCAAGTCGTTTGAACTCCGTAGCAGGCGATAGCCTAGCCATTCAGCCGCATCGCTAAATTTTACCGGCAGCGGCACGAGGGTGGTTGAAGTCTGGTCAGGATAAACCGCCATCTGCTCGGACTGACTGGCCATCGTCTGCAATCGTGCGCCTAAATCGAAATGATAGAGACTGTAAGATTGATCATCGTAAACGGTCCGCGCGCGGACTTCAGGCGTAACGCCCTTGAACGCCGCCGCGAGTTCTTCAGCAACGGGTTGTCGATCACCAACCGCGATCCACGCTTGATCACGCGGAGCGATCAGTGAAGTGGTTGCATCGAACCAACGCAGGCGGACCTCGTTAGTGCCAAAACGCCGATAGGTGTTGGGATCAATCTGATCGATCTGCACACCCGCTAACGACAGATCGATAGGCGTGCCGTGGGTCGGAATATCGTAGAGGTAAATCGAATTGCCGACAGTCGCTTCAGGCCGGCGATCTCGAAAGAAGGCGTAGGTGTTTTGATCGGTCCAGATACCCCCCATCAGATTCGCTACGCTAATTGCG
>JADGQE010000180.1 GCA_017882055.1 Thermoflexales bacterium | reverse complement strand
GATATGGATGAACTGTCGGTCGGCTCGCCATTCGATTACAAATCGTCCACGCTGTTGTATCTCGTGACTGATGTACCTGAGCCTGGTGAGCCGGGCTTCCAAAAGGCGATCGATCAGGGGCTTATCACGCTGACCAAAGCGATGGGTGGGCGAACGCTGGCGTTGTTCACATCCTATTCTTCTTTGCGAACGACCTCGAAAGGTATTACGGCCGCGTTGAATCAGGCCGATATTCTGGTGTACGAGCAGGGTGATGGATCATCGCGGCGGCAGCTGCTGGAAAACTTCAAAGGCGCAGAGCGCGCGATCTTGCTGGGCACGCGCTCGTTTTGGGAGGGTGTCGATGTGCCGGGCGAGGCGCTTTCGTGTCTGGCGATCATTCGCCTGCCTTTCGCTGTGCCGACCGATCCGATCTTTGCGGCCCGATCGGAAACCTTCGAGCAGCCGTTTCTTGAATATTCGGTGCCGGATGCCGTGTTGAAGTTCCGGCAAGGCTTTGGCCGCTTGATCCGCACCAAGACCGATCGCGGCATAGTCGCGGTGTTCGATAAGCGTTTGTTGACCAAACAGTACGGTCAGACCTTTCTGCAATCGCTGCCGCAGTGCACGGTGCGCAAAGGTTCATATGCAGAACTGGCCAGCACAGCCAGCGATTGGATGAAGTCAGATCGGTCGGGTTGACCCCGCTCAGTCAGATTGGTATAATCGGGTTATCACCATTCGCAAGGATGAATCGAATCAGGAGTAGCCGTTTCACATGATTGATGTTAATGACCTCCGCAAAGGCACGACGTTTGAACTGGATAATCAGATCTTCCGCGTGCTGGAATATTCGCACAACAAGCCGGGTCGTGGCAACGCCACCATCCGCACCAAAGTCCGTAACATTCGCACCGGCTCGACGTTTGAAAAGACGTTCCAGTCGGGCGACCGGGTGCAGGACATCCGCATCGAGAACCGCGAGATGCAGTACCTGTATCACGACGGCGATTTGTATCACTTCATGGATACACAGACTTTCGAGCAGGTGGCGCTGAATGCCAAGCTGCTGGATGACGCGGTGAATTACCTGAAGGACGGCATGTCCGTCATCGTGCAGGATTACAACGGCGAGTCGCTGGGGGTGGATATGCCGCCGGCGGTCGATCTCAAGATCATGCAGGCCGACATCGCCGTGCGGGGTGATACCGCCAGCAGCGCCAGCAAGTTAGTCACCGTTGAAACGGGTTATCGGGTGCAGGTGCCGCTGTTTGTCAATGAGGGTGATACGATCCGGGTGGACACCCGCACCGGCGAATATCTGACGCGGGTATAATTCAGTGACCGATAATAAATGCAACGGGCGAGGTTCATCACCTCGCCCGTTTTGTATTAGGTTGTCAGTTGTCTAAAGCATCACTCGGGGGATGGCGCCCGGCAGCATTTGGCCCAGGACTTTTTCGACCGCGATGGTATGGCTGCACTGTTTATGAGTAATGAAGAATTCACAATCGCATTTCCAACTGCCCTGCGTGTATTCGACCGGATGGGTGGTGTGTGCGCCTCGCACGTTGACTTTGAGCTGCTGAAACTCAAAGCGCTCAGGCTCGCGCGAGTACTTGATGCCTTTCTCAATCTTGCCGATCATTCCTGAATCCATGTTGCCTCCTGTGGAGAGTGAGTGTGTGCAATCTGGCGACAAAAAAGCACGACGCCCGTTAAGGCCATCGTGCTTCAAAGATGAAGGAATGGATATTCTGTTCGACCGCGGCTTGCTGTGTGCAAGGGGCCTGCCTCCGTTTGACTTGCTGCTACAAGTAGTATAGGCCCAAATCACCGCGCTTGTCAACCCTTGTTTTTTTGCGAGTGTGCAATCCAAGTCAGTGGCAAACATAAGCGCAGCCGCCTAGCGTTCTGGCCTGACGCGGGAATGCGGGCTTGTTCTTGACCTGGTGATTATACACAAGTGCTCAAGTCGGCGTCCCGCCGACGATCCGCGAGGACGCGGATCGAGAGCGAAAACCGAGAAGTGTGTAATCACCAGGTCTTGACCGATTTTTCAGATAGGCTATACTCATCATAGTCAAAGAATTGCTTCAAAGTAATCACGCGTGCAGTACGGCGCGGCCAACGTCCAATAACCCATTTCCAACTTCCAGCGACCAACCAACCATGTCAAACACACATACTCCTATCCCGCCTTTCTCGATCGTTATCTTCGGTGCGACCGGCGATCTGGCTCATCGCAAGATTTTGCCGGCACTCTACAACCTGGCTGTTCAAGGTCTGCTGCCGGAGCGATTCAACGTGATCGCTTTTGCCCGACGCGACTGGACGGACGAGTCCTATCGCGAGGAGATGCGCCAGGCCATCGATCAGTTCTCGCGCAACAAGCTCGATGCGGCCGTCTGGGACAAATTTGCACCGAACTTGCAGTACGTGCGATCGGAATTCGATCAGGCCGATGGCTATGCGCGGCTGAGTCAGCAGCTGGCTGATTCCGGCGATCCGGCGCATGCCAACCGACTGTTTTATCTCGCGACGCCGCCGGAATCTTATCCAGTGTTGGTGCAGCAATTGGGCGAGGCCAGCTTGAATCACAGTCCCAACGGCTGGACACGCATTATCATCGAGAAGCCGTATGGGCGCGATCTCGCTTCGGCCATCGATTTGAACGAGCAAGTCCATCGAGTCTTTGCCGAAGAGCAGGTGTACCGCATCGATCATTATCTGGGCAAAGAAACGGTCCAGAATTTGATCGTCTTTCGATTTGCCAACGCCATCTTCGAGCCGATCTGGAATCGCAATTACATCGATCACGTTCAGATCACGGTCGCCGAAACGGTCGGCGTGGAATCGCGGGCGGGTTACTACGACACGGCCGGCATCGGCCGCGATATGTTCCAGAATCATTTGCTGCAATTGCTCACCTTCATGGCGATGGAGCCGCCGTATGCCTTTGACGCGCGTGCGCTGCGGGATGAGAAAGTAAAAGTGCTTCAGGCCTTGCGTCCGATTCAGTTGTCGGATTCAATGCCGGGCCAGTACGTTGGCTATCGCAACGAAAAGGGCGTCGCCCCCAAATCGAGGACGCCGACTTATGCGGCGTTGAAGATCAATATCGACAACTGGCGATGGCAGGACGTACCATTTTTCCTTCGATCGGGCAAACAGTTAGCAGACAAGACCACCGAAATCTCGATCGAGTTTAAGCGTCCGCCGCATTCGCTCTTCCCGCTGGAACCGGGCGAATTGCTCACGCCGAATGTGCTGACCTTGTGCATCCAACCCGACGAGGGCATGCATCTGCGCTTCGAGGCCAAGGTGCCGGGCGCGGGTATGAAGCGCCAGACAGTCGACATGGATATGCACTATGCTACGGACTTCAATGGCGCACCGTTGCCCGAAGCCTATGAGCGCTTATTGATCGATGCGGTTCAAGGCGACGCTGCGTTGTTCACGCGCGCTGATGAAATCGAATTGGCCTGGCACGCGATCGATCCGGTCATTCAGGCATGGGAGAGTGGAGCAGTGCCGTTGTTCTTCTACGAGTCGGGTTCATGGGGGCCCTACGAATCCGGCGACTTCCTTGGCAAAGGACGCCGTTGGCGCGGTCACTGCGGCGAAATCGATCATGCGTGAAATTCTCGTCTTGCCTGATCTGGTCGCTCTGGCGCAGACCGCCGCCGATCGATTTGTGTCGATTGCCGATCACGCGATCGAGACGAACGGCCGCTTTACGGTGGCGCTGTCTGGCGGATCGACGCCGCGGGCACTGTACGCGGTGTTGATCGATCGCCTCTCGATCGACTGGTCGCGCGTCGATGTTTTCTGGGGTGACGAGCGTTGTGTGCCGCCCGATCAGCCTGATAGCAACTACGGGCTGGCATGGCAGCTGTTGCTTTCCAAAGTGAATGTGCCTGAAGCCAACGTGCATCGAATCAAAGGCGAACTCGATCCGGATCAGGCTGCGTTGGAATACGAGGCGGAATTGAGACGAGTGTTCGAGCCTGCGCTGCCACTGCTGCGCTCTTTCCCGCGCTTCGATCTGATTTTGCTGGGCATGGGGGCCGAAGGCCACACCGCCTCGCTGTTTCCCGGCACGGCGGCTATCCATGAGCAGCAACGCTGGGTGATGGCTCACTACGTTGAACAGCTAAAGGCCAATCGGGTTACACTGACGCCGCCGGTCTTGAATCAAGCTGCGCATGTCATCTTCATGGTCGCCGGAGCCGACAAAGCGAGCGTCTTACAGGCGGTTTTGTATGGCGAATATGACCCGGATCGTTACCCCGCCCAGATCGTGTCGCCCGCCGATGGCCAATTAACCTGGCTGATCGATCGGGTCGCGAGCGATTCTTGAGCGGATCGAGCCGGATCGGCACATAAAGTGGCTTTAGTGTGCCATTGATCACCCCAGCTACAGGCACTTTTGCACTGCCTCTGGCGGGCAGATTAAAGTATTCTGTCTCCCAATGGGATTGCAAACGCCTGATCAGCCCGAATCTATTCGAATTGCACTGCTGTGTGAAAACCCGCGTGTCTATCGATCGCTGGGACCGCGCCTGGCGGCCGATTCGACTTTCGAGGTGGTGGGCACGCTCGACTGCGTGATCGAGCGGGTGCCGGAGGCCATCGCCACCCGGCCTGACGTGGTCATCCTCGGCATTTCACACATCACGCACTTCAATATGCTGGTGTGCCGCGCGATTCGTCAGGCCGATCCGAATGTCCGCGTTGTCATTCTGCCGTCGTTTGCGTATGATTCGGCTGAACTGCAAATGGCAACGGAGGCCGGTGCATCGACCGTTATTCTTAAGAGCATCGATACGCCCGCGCTGGTCGAGCAAATCCGCGCCCTTGTTAAGCGTAAAGATTAGACCCCCAATTCAGAATCCCCGCCGACGCAGATCGATAAAGTCTGCGTCGATCTGTTTTACTCTCGACACGCGGCCTTCCCTTTATTGTGAAAATGTGGAATTCGGCTATAATCATCCGGGCAATATCTCACTTACAAAGCACTGGAGGAAATTGTGATTAAGAAAACACCTATGTCGGGTGGCAAGAAGGTCAAAGTTACTTTCGAATTGAAGCCGAAGAGCGGCGCAGCGGCCATCTCTTTGGTGGGCGATTTCAATGGCTGGAGCCGCGAGGCCACGCCGATGAAGCTACGCAAGAAAGACGGCGTGTTCGCTGCCTCGCTCACCCTGCCTGTCAGCCAGACGTTTCAATTCCGGTATTGGATCGACGACCGGCGCTGGGAAAACGACTGGGCGGCTGACGATTACGTGCCCAACGGCCACGGCGAAGACAACTCTGTCGTCCACACGTAATTTGCGTGGAATCTAAGGCAAAGCCTGGCGGAGACACGGCGACACAGAGTACGAACAACTCTGTGTCGCCGTGTTTCTGTGATTCTGGCGTCCATTCGGTTTGCATAAGGGTTGTGTGTCCGCCTGCATGGGACTTGCAGGAAAGGGGAGCCATGATCGAATTCGGTCGAGAGGTTTGTGGTGAGGCTGGGAATGCGCTGCGGCGCGAATGGCTGGTGACGAACGGCATTGGTGGTTATGCTTGCAGCACGATCTCGGGGGCGAATACACGGCGTTATCATGGGCTGTTGGTGGCGGCGTTGCAGCCGCCGCTGGGCCGCACGGTGATGCTTTCCAAACTCGATGCGACGGCCCACCTGCGAGGAGCGGCTTACAAACTGGATAGCAACGAATGGGCGGATGACGATTCGATCGATCCGCCCGGCTACCGCTTGATCGAATCATTTCAACTCGATGGCTCGATCCCGACCTGGACGTATGCACTGGCCGAAGCGCAATTGATCAAGCGGGTATGGATGGGTTACGGCCATAACACCACCTTCGTCACCTACACGCACGCGCGCGGCAGCAGTCCAATCGATCTTGATCTGACCGTGTTGGGCACTTATCGCGATTTTCATGCCGAGACGCGCGGCGACTGGATGCCGGCGATCAGCCCGGTCGCCAATGGCATTCGTTTCGAAGCCTTCGACGCCACTAAGCCGTATTTCATCAAAATATCGAACGGCACCTTCACCTCGATCGATCGCTGGTACTGGCGCTTCAAGCATCGCGTCGAAACCGAGCGCGGCCTGGACGACAACGAAGACCTGTTTGCCGCCGGGCAATTCCACGTCACACTGCAGCCCGGCCAAACGATTGCAGTGGTGGCCTCGACAGAGGAAGACGCGGCGTTGCAATGGCGCGCGTCGTTTGGAAGTGAGCGTGCTCGCCAAAGATCGATCGTCGAGCAGGCGGCCTTGTCGGATCAGCCCGAATGGATTCAACAGCTGGGCCTCGCCGCCGATCAGTTCATCGTCGCGCGATCGTTCAACGGCCAGCCGGGCCGCACGGTCATCGCGGGCTATCACTGGTTTGGCGATTGGGGCCGCGATACGATGATCGCGCTGCCGGGCTTGTGCCTCACTACCCGGCGTTTCGACGCGGCCAAATCGATTCTCAAGACATTCGCCGCGTATGTCGATCAGGGCATGCTGCCTAATCGTTTTCCCGATCAAGGCGAAAGGCCGGAATACAACACGGTCGATGCGACGCTGTGGTATTTCCACGCGATCGATCAGACCGTGGCAACTTCGGGTGACTTTGAGCTCGTGAGCGAGTTGTATCCGGTTTTGAAAGACATTGTTGATTGGCATCTCAAAGGTACGCGCTACAACATCCACGTCGATTCGGACGGATTGATCTACGCGGGTGAAATCGGCGCGCAGTTGACGTGGATGGACGCCAAAGTCGACGATTGGGTGGTGACGCCGCGCATCGGCAAGCCGGTTGAGATCAACGCGTTGTGGATTCACGCCCTGCGCATCATGGCGAACTTTGCGCATCAATTGGGGTATGAGCCAGAAGCCCGGCGCTACGGCGAACTCGCCGTGCAGGCGGCCGATTCTTTTACACGCCGTTACTGGTATGCCGACGGGGGTTATTTGTATGACGTGATCGACGGGCCGGAAGGCAATGATAGTTCGCTACGGCCCAATCAACTATTGGCGATTTCGCTCAGGCCGACGCTGCTCACGCACGATGCGGCTTGCTCGGTGATCGATGTCTGTGCGCGTGAGTTGCTCACTTCGTACGGCCTGCGCTCGCTGTCGCCGACTGATAGCAGGTATACGGGTGTGTTTACGGGCGATCGCTACGCACGTGATGGCGCCTACCATCAAGGCACGGTCTGGGGCTGGCTCATCGGCCCGTTCGTCGATGCGCATTTCACCGTTTACCGCGATCGCAACGCGGCGCGCAGTTTCTTGCTGCCGTTTGAGCATCACCTCAAAGACGTGGGCCTGGGCACGATCAGCGAAGTGTTTGAAGGCGATCCGCCGCACGCGCCCAAAGGCTGCATGGCCCAGGCGTGGAGCGTGGCCGAAGTGCTGCGGATGTGGATGGTGCTGAAGGTCTGATTGCTCAATTGCAGAGGATGCTGCGCAAACAGCGCCGCCTGTGAGCCGGGATATTTTCCGTCCGAAAAACGCGGCAGGCCAGCTGCGCCGGTTATTGGGATTTAGTCTATATTCGGGCATTTGGTTTTCATCCACGAATTTACACGAATAGACACGAATTGAAGGGCGTTGCTCATCGCACCCAGCGTTGCCATTCGAGTTTGCTGGAACAGCCGAAGTTCAGAAGTAAGCCAACGCGCAACCCCGTTACATTGCTGCTCCCACAATAGCATAAACTTCGTCCTTGAAAAGCAACTCGGCCACGCTTTCCTCCGGTTGAGCATAGCGTCGGGAAATTAGTGGAGATTCGTGTTCATTCGTGGATCGTATTTATTCTTTGTTCAATTGCTTGTATCGACATCGCTGCTGAGACGCTGTCTTCGGATTCGCAGGTGATGGCGGCGGCGGCGAGGCCGCGCTTGAGGCACAGGTCGATGGGTTGATCGTGCAGCAGCGCTTCGATC
>JADGQE010000179.1 GCA_017882055.1 Thermoflexales bacterium | reverse complement strand
CTGGAGAAACATTTGCCCTTAGTCGACGTTCGTTCGCCGGGCGAATATTCCGGTCAACTGCTGCACATGTCCGACTATCCGCAGGAAGGCGCGCTGCGTGGCGGGCATATTCCCGGCGCGAAGAATATTCCCTGGGCCAGAGCCGTGCAGGACGATGGCACATTCAAATCGGTAGCTGAGCTTCAAGCCTTGTATGGTTCGCAAGGCATTACGCCTGACAAAAATATTGTCACTTATTGCCGCATTGGCGAGCGGTCGAGTCACACGTGGTTTGTGCTGACTTACCTGCTGGGTTATCCAAGCGTCCGCAACTATGATGGCTCGTGGACGGAGTGGGGCAACCTGGTCGGCGCGCCGATTGAGAAGTAACCGATGGCATGGGGCTAAGCAATTGCCAGTGAAGAGTGAGGCGGCTACGTTTCACTCTTCACTTTTCATCTGGATGGTAGAATCAGATCATGGATCGCCAAGAACAGCTTGACTTTATTCTCGATCACTACGAAAATCCACGCCGCAAAGGTCCGCTGCCTGATGCCGAGGCGGTGGTCGAAGGCGGCAATCCCGGTTGCGGCGACATCGTCAAAATGTATTTGAAAGTCGACGCGCAATCGGGGCAGGTGACGGCGTCCTTCGAAGGCGAAGGCTGCACCATCAGCCAGGCCTCGGCCTCGTATCTGGTGGACGAAGTGACCGGCAAAACGCTCGACGAGATCAGGCAGATCGATCACAGTACCTTGATGGATGCGCTGGGGCGCGAAATCGTAGAGCAGCGCACGCGCTGCGCCACGTTGTCGCTGGACACTTTGCGGGCCGCGATTCGCAAGCGTGAACGCGAGCAGATGTTGCGCGACTCGAAATGACATTTGACCACGAGGCGCTGTATCGCCGTGGTCCTGGGAATTCTTCTAAATGACTTCAACTTTGGACGTTGCCAAAATTCGCGCCGACTTTCCGATTCTGAATCGGCGCGTGCATGATAAGCCGCTGGTCTTTCTCGATAGCGCGGCTTCGTCGCAGAAGCCCGCGGTCGTCATTGACGCGATGGACCACTACTATCGCACGTCGCACGCCAACGTTCATCGCGGCGTGCATACGCTAAGCGAAGAGGCCACGGCGTTGTACGAAGGCGCGCGCAGGCGGATCGGCAAATTCATCAACGCCAGGTCGAGCCGCGAAGTGATCTTCACGCGCAATGCGACCGAATCGATCAACCTCGTGGCGTTCACATGGGGACGCGCCAACCTCCGATCGGGCGATGAAATCCTGCTGACCGAATCCGAGCATCACAGCAACATCGTGCCGTGGCAGATGCTCGCCAAAGAAGTCGGCGCGATCGTGCGCTACATTCCGGTTGATGCGCAGGGCTATCTGGATACGTCCGCGCTGGATTCGATGTTGACCGTAAAGACGAAGATTGTCGGCATTGCGTCGATGTCTAATGTCTTGGGCACGATTATGCCGATTGAAGAAGTGACACAGCGCGCGCACG
The DNA here is from genome assembly GCA_017882055.1 of Thermoflexales bacterium. Classification (GTDB taxonomy): domain Bacteria; phylum Chloroflexota; class Anaerolineae; order Fen-1058; family Fen-1058; genus JADGQE01. The sequence continues at coordinate 6,484 of JADGQE010000179.1, read as the reverse complement.
GAGTGGGCGCGCTGGTATTGATCGATGGCGCGCAGGGAGTACCGCATCTGCCAACGGATGTTCAGGCGATTGGCTGCGACTTCCTGGCGTTTTCGGGTCACAAGATGTGCGGGCCGACGGGCATCGGTGTATTGTGGGGCCGCCGCGAGTTGCTGGAAGCAATGCCGCCTTTCCTGGGCGGCGGCGACATGATTCGCACCGTCACGTACGAAGGCGCCGAATGGAATGAACTGCCGTGGAAATTCGAGGCGGGCACGCCGGCGATTGCCGAATCGATCGGGTTGGGCGTGGCAGTCGATTATTTGTCTGCGCTGGGAATGCCGGCGGTGCGCGCCCATGAACGTGAGATCATCGCTTACGCCCTCGATCGATTGGCTGAGGTCCCGGGCTTGACGTTGATCGGGCCGGACGATCCCGATCGGCGCGGCGGCGTGGCGACCTTCACGCTCGACGATATTCATCCACACGATCTGGCGGCCATCCTCGACGGCGAAGGCATTGCGATTCGAGCGGGGCATCATTGCGCCATGCCGCTGCATCGCAAGCTGGGTTTGATGGCGAGCTCGCGTGCTTCGTTTTACATTTACAGCTTGCCCGAAGAAGTCGATCGATTGATCGAGGGGTTGTACAAGGCCAAGTCTATTTTCAAGCGTTAACGAGAGCCATTCATGGAAGACTTATATCGCGATCAGATCATCGATCATTATCAGAATCCGCGCAATCATGGCACGCTGGAGCACCCTGACATTTCTTACGAGGAAGATAATCCGGTCTGCGGCGATCACATTCGGATCGATCTCAAGGTAGACAACGGCATTGTCACCGATGCACGCTTCGCCGGCCACGGCTGCTCGATCAGTCAGGCCTCGGCTTCGATGCTGACGGAAGACATCATTGGCAAGTCGCTGGAAGTTGTTCGTCAGATCGGCAAGGAGCATGTGCTGGAAATGCTCGGCATCCCGCTCGGTCCGGTCCGAATGAAGTGCGCGTTGTTAGCATTGAAGGTGTTGAAGGCCGGTGCTTATGGATTGCAGGGCTGGCCGGGTGACGAGGAAGAAGAATGAAAAGCGCCACAGCCAAACAGGCGAATGCGTTTGTCGTGGTGGCTAAGGCCAGCGAGATTGCCCCGGGCACAGTGAAAGTGGTGCGCGTTGGCGATGCCTCGATCGGTGTAGCCAACGTCGAGGGCGAGTTCTTTGCCTTCGCGGATGTTTGCACGCACGATGACGGGCCGGTGGCTGAAGGCGAACTTGATGATCATACCATCGAGTGCCCGCGGCATGGCGCGAAGTTCGACATTCGCACGGGCGCGGTGCGGCAACTGCCGGCGGTTGTGCCGATTCCGGTGTATGACGTGAAGGTTGAAGGTGATACGATTAGCGTATCGAAAGAACCAACGTCGCTTACATGATGGCGCGCGTTGCACGGCGCGAGTTTACTCGATATTCGATTCAACGGGGGTCGGCCAACGCCGGCCCTTTTTTACGCGAGGTGATTTTTCAAATGGAATTGAACCTGGACAGAGCCTTTAATTTTGCAGTTGTGACGATGCGCGAGGCAGGCGAGCTGCTGCGCGACTACTGGCAGCGCGGCGTTGTGGCCGAGTATAAGGGCGAAATCGATCTCGTCACTGAAGCGGATCGCGCTTCGGACCGACTGATCCTCGATCGGATCCGTGCGGCTTATCCCGATCACGCCATCCTGTCCGAAGAGAGCGGCGCGAGTACGCGCGGCGCGAGTGTGCAGACGTCGCGCTATCAATGGATCGTCGATCCGCTCGACGGCACGACCAACTTCGCGCATGGCTATCCGATCTTCAGCGTGACGATTGCTTTGCAGGTTGATGAAATCACTGAATTGGGTGTCACCTACGATCCATTGCGCGCTGAACTGTTCACGGCGCGGCGCGGGCAGGGCGCTCGGCTGAACGATCGATTGATCCACGTTTCGAAAACGCCGGTGCTCGATCAGAGTCTCTTAGCAACTGGCTTCCCTTACGATCGGCGCACGAATCCCGACAACAATGTGCGGCAGCACTACGCGCTCTTGATGAAGTCACACGGTGTAGTCCGGGCCGGCAGCGCCGCGCTCGATCTGGCCTCGGTTGCCAGCGGGCGGCTGGACGGCTACTGGGAGTATCACATCAAAGCGTGGGACTCTGCTGCCGGGGTATTGATGGTGAATGAAGCCGGCGGCTGTGCGACGAATCCGGCAGGTGACCGGCTCGCCAGTTGGGCAAGCAATGTGGTCGCGAGCAATAGTTTGATTCATGCCGAGATGCTGGCGGCGCTGCAATCTGCGTAGGCAACTTGCATTTGTTGCCAGTGCCGTGACAACTCTTGCTAACTTTCTGGTGATTATCCACAAGTGCTCAAGTCGATAGGGATTATTCCATGCGAATGAGGATTCCGCTGCGTCCCTGTCACTTCGCTCAGGGATCTGCGAAGTGACAGGGCGGAAAGAATTTTGCCTTCTCATCAGGTAGGGCGGTTCGTGCAACAGCGAGGCAAAGTCTAAAATCTCTCAGTGGAGGAATTGACATGGCTACCAACTCATACAGGTTCAGCGGCAAATTTCCTGAAAATGCAAAATTCGGAGTTTACGACAACGAGAATGGAATATGGACAGGTCAGTTCTTCGGCGATCGGCCTAGCGCGCAGGAGTGGGCGAATGCACATCGCGATGAAGAAGTTTTGACGGCTTGCAGCATTGCTGATCTAGCGGACGTTCTGTGACCAGGCGACTGGCTCGCTGAAGCGCTGGAACATCTCGACGCGGTTCAGGGCGAGCGCGTTGCGTTGATCGCCGCCGAGCGCGGTGGGTCTCAGGTAGTTCAGCGAAACAACTTGCCGTCAAGATCGCCCGTGGCAGACGCGCGGTGGGTTGCGGCAGGGGCCACGTCAGCGGTTGGAGAGACATAGAGGCAGTTAGCACTGATTCAGCTGACCAATCCCGACATCATCGGCCTTGAGGAATCGGATACCAATCGGATCGCGGGCGGGAACTCAGACCTCGTGCGCTATTACGCCGACAGTCTCGGCTTCTATTCGTACTATGGCCCCAAAGTTGTGCCGGGAACGTTCGGCATTGCCCTGCTGTCACGCTATCCCATCGAGAACCCACGCACGATCTATTTGTACAGTGCCGGTGAGCAAACTGCCGCCATCGCCGCGCAGATCGCAGTCGGCGGAAAGCGCTTCAGCATTTTTGTCACGCAGCTGGGCAACGATGGCCCGATCGTGCAGCAGCAGGCCTTGCTGCAAGCAATTGATGGCAGTGTCTCCGTCATTGCGATGGGAGACTTCAACTTTCAGCCGAATGGAGAGCAGTACCGCTTAACACGAACCATGCTGGACGATGCCTGGCTTCTGCGCTGGCCTCAAGGCGTGGACGATCAAGGTTACGATCCGCGCGATCGCATTGACCACATCTTCGTCTCGCCGGGAACTGCCATCAAAGAGGTCCGTTTCCTGACAGCGCCTGAGTCCGATCATCCCGCGTTGCTGGTGAAGATCGGTTGGTAGGCTATCTTCACGGCCCACGCCTCGCATCTGCCTCAACCGGAATCGGCCTCTGACTTCGCGCGTGGCGTATCCGTTTCTGTCCGACCTGCCCTGCATGTTTGCCCATGCCTCCGGCCCCAGCGGGCCGGAGTGGGCCGCTAGGCGTGTGCAGGATTGTCCGCCTGGCGAAGCGGTCAGCTGCACGTAGGGTTGGACGACCTTCTGCCATGAAAATGCTACCTGGCTTTGTCTTCCGCTTGCTCTCTGTTTTAGATGCCGATGATGCGTCATCCGCCCAGCGCGGATCCGATCAACCTGGCGGAAGTGCGGACGGCTGCGGTGAATGCAAAAAAGGGGCCAAAGTCTTGTGTCGCGCACATGCTGGTAAAGAACAAACCCGGGATGTTGCTCTGGAAATGCTCGTCAAGGAGTGGGAAGCCATTTTGGGTTTCGAGTTGCGCCAGGAGGTTCCCGTTCGCCAGCAATGGAATTTGTTCCACCTTGACTTTATAACCCGTCGCCAGAATGATTTGGTCAACCGCCAGGGTTGGGCCATTTAGACTGACTTCGAGTTCGCCATGGGGAGACTCCTTGCAGGCGGTCACTTGCGATTGGGGGAACAACTTGATCGTATCCGTGGCAATGCGCTCCGCCAGCCAGGGCTCCAACTTCAATCGCCCTTCTGCCCACAGCCGGCGGTTGACCTGCTCCTTCTCCTCCGCCGTCTTCTGACGGAACCAGCGCGGATTCGTCACGATGTCATCCACAAGGGGATTCACCCATGACCAGTCCGCCGGTTGAAAGGCCGGCGTGGAGTGGCGATAAGACAGATACACCGCCTCCGCGCCTTGCTCGTGGCTCAGGGCGGCCCATTCAAATGCGCTTTGTCGCCCGCCGACGATCAGCACGCGTTTGCCTTTCAAAGGGGCCAGATCCACCAGATCACACGTGTGGGCGAAACGCCCGGGTGGAAACAGGGCCGAATACGGTTCGGGCACATTCTTGAAATAGCGGAAACCCAGCGCGAGAACTACATTCCTGGCCGTCAGGGTTTTCCCGTCCTGCAAGACGGCTTCGAAGAACGGGGACGTGTCATGGACATAGTGGAGCTGTTGCACCCACGCGGGCAGGATCTCAATCCTTTTTTGCTTCACAAACCATTCGGCGTAGCTCAAATAAAAGGCGAGCGCCAGCGGCTCGACATCGGCGGGTTTGAGATTCTTTGTTTCGAGATAGCGTTCAATGGTAGCCTCGTTGAATGGATCGTAATGCCAATCACATGCGGAACGGAGGTGCATCCCTGCAGGCATGTTGGATTTCCAAAAATCCATCGTCTTGCCGACGACCACATGCTCGATGTTTTTGCGCCCGGCATACGCCGACATGGCCAGGCCATAAGGGCCGGCGCCGATGATGAGCAAGGGGAGGTGTTTTGCCACGGTTGTTTTCTCCTTTTCAGGCCTCGACGGCGATGGCGACGGCCTCACCGCCGACACCCACCCGAACGCCCACCGTCAAAACCGATGCTCAACTTTGGCAGCTGGGCGGGTCGGCTGCACGCCGTGTTAGCTCAGAGCGACACTTGCATGATCGCGCCAATCAGCGTTTCGGCGCACGCATACCCGCGCCGGAGGCGGTCGGCTCGAATGAGGGGTTAGGCCGCTTTGATCTGAATACGTAATGCTTGAAGTATTGTGTCACATGGGATAATAACTGCTACATAAGGCATTTGATAGCCGGCTTATCATGAACCGAAAAGTCATCTCGCTTTGGGTGCTCTACTCTAACGCCTGAATCGCCTTACGGGATTGTATCCCTTTATACTGTACTGGAAGGTCAATGGATAGCCTGACAATGTGCTTGTTCAACTGCGCTCGTAAGAAGTCCCGCATTGGTTCATCCGTCTCGAAGTTATCCAAAAGAAACTGGAAGATAGCATTTGTTTCTCCGTTTTCAATATCATTGACCAGTTGATAGGCATCTTCCAGATTCTTCACGCCAAGCAACGCTTTTTCCACAGAGAATCCAGTAACCGCTTGCAGAAGTCCCACGGTATGAGCGTCTACCAGTCTTGATAGTTGTTCTGTGGTTAGCCTGGTTTTCAAACCTTCCAGCCATTCGGCATGTTTCGCTTCATCGAGGGCATATTGCTTCCAAAACGTTGCCACATCTTCGTGATGGGCAAATTTGGTTTCTAACCCGCGAAACAACCTTTCAGTGGCTCTCTCTGTTGCAATGGCTACTTCAAAAGCCTGGGCTACGGTTACCTTATCCATAATTCGTCAATTCCTTTCCAAATTTGTGAGACGATTTTTCCATTTGACGAGGCCTAACGGCCTCGGCGTCACCCGCGCGCCGACCCGAATGCCCACCGTCAAAACTGACGCTTAACTGGCGCAGCTGGGCGGGTCGGCTGCACGCCGTGTTGGGCGGCGATCTATAGCGTGTGCAGAAACTCATCAACCGCGTCGTGAATTTCGGCTCGCTTATCACGCAGTTGTTGCTGGTATTCACGACTATGCTTTTTCATGTCTGGGATGACGTCATTCTCCGCTCTACCGGCATAGCTGTATACGAACATGATGCCGGGCCTACGTGTCAGCTCTCGAATTCTTCCTGCGCAATATGATCCCTTTGGTATATTCTCGATAAATTGCACAAGGTCGTTTGCGGCCTTCTCCAAGTCATCTGCGTCACTATCGTCTTGGATGGTATCCAAGAACTTCAAGCGCGCATATATTGACTGAGAAAGTGAATTGTTTCTGGCACTCGCTAACATGGCAGGCTCATCAACCGTTTGAATATTCTTGACATTGACAGTACTGTTGTCTCCTTGAACGACAACACTGTCTGAAATGGCGTTTGATCGAATCTGTTTTGAGTGGCACTCTGGCAATTTTCTCATATTTCGTAAGCGGCGCCTTAATATCCATGGCGATGAAATCGAGCAGCTTTTCACTAAGAAGCTTTTGGATAACTTC
>JADGQE010000178.1 GCA_017882055.1 Thermoflexales bacterium | reverse complement strand
TCCTTCGATGCCGTCGTGAATTGGATCGCCTTTACGACCGATCACGTCGAAACCGACCTTGAGTTGTTCCGGGGTCGCACCGGCCAGTACGTTTTCATCAGTTCGGCCTCGGTGTATCAGACCCCGCCCGCCAATCTACCTGTCACCGAATCGACGCCGCTCGATAATCCGATCTGGTTATACTCGCGCAACAAGATCGCCTGCGAAGAACGCCTCATGCGCGCCTATCGCGAAGAGAAGTTCCCGATGACGATCGTGCGCCCGTCTCACACCTACGATCAAACGTTGTCGCCCATTCACGGCGGCTACACCGTAATCGATCGGATGCGCAGGCGCAAGCCCGTCATCGTGCACGGCGACGGCACTTCGTTGTGGACGATGACGCATCACACCGATTTCGCCAAGGGCTTCGTCGGGCTATTAGGCAACAACCACGCGATTGGCGATACGTATCACATCACTTCGGATGAAGTGTTGACGTGGAATCAAATCTATCAGCTCATGGGCCACGCGGCGGGAACCGAACCGCACTTGATCCATATTCCCTCCGACTTCATTGCCGCGTTTGATTCCGAGTGGGGCGATGGTCTGCTGGGCGACAAAGCCCACAGCATGATCTTCGACAATACCAAGATCAAGCGGCTCGTGCCGGACTTTGCAGCGACGATCCCCTTCGCGCGCGGGGCCGAAGAGATCATCGCCTGGTTCGACGCTGATCCGGCGCATCGCGTTGTCGACGAGAAGTTCGATCAATTGGTCGACCGCATCATTGCCGCGTATGAATCGGCCTGGCCGACTTTGCGATCTCGCTGAGTCCGCCCAGTAGGATCAATCCAATTCTCATCTGCCGATAGGCCAGTGGCAACGCAAGGTGTCATATAGACGGAGCAGGCATCGATCATGATGCCTGCTCCGTTGTTTCACTCACCATCAACGGCGAGTCTGTCGGCGTTATCCAACTGTACGCCCTGCCAGCCATCTTTCAACCGAGCAGCGGTTTGATCATTTTGGAGAGCCGCTGGCCTGGCCTTTGTCATTCGCAATCAGTGGCAGATAAGATTTCAACCTGAGGGGGTCAGGTTGACCGGTAATGTAATCAGCCAGGGCCGGCAATGCTGCCTCAAAATTCGCTCCACTCCAATCGCCGAGCGTCCAGGCGGCACAACCGATCACGTAACTGTCGCGACTGAGTTGGGCATCGTACCAGGCAAAGTCGTCCATGAAAGTCTCGATGCCAGTGAAGCCGCCGCCGGCGTTTTCCCCGGTTTCCGAGATCACCAGGGGAATGACTGCATCCACCTGCTCCAGATACTTGTAGACCCGGCGGTAACGCCGCACCATGCTCGACGGCGCATCTTTCAACAAACCGCCAAGGTTATATTCATGCAGACACAGGATATGGTTCCCGTGTTCTTTGGCCCGACGGCAGGCGCGTGCCACATCCGGATAAAATTCTTCGGGCGGGTTGCCGGCGCTGGGCGACCACAAACCCAGGCGATAACCATCGGCTTCGGCGAGATCCATCAGCGCGATATAGAAATCGGCCTGCCAGCCCCAATGCCACGAGAACTCGTTGAATGTTTCCCACACATCGACGACGGGATTGAGATTCCAGATCGGCTTGACGAGATCATAATATTGCCGGGCAGCCTCTTGCGCCGTTGTATAGCTGGTGCCGTGCGGCGGAGCAAATTCAGGCGGCTCCCAGGCTTGCATATCGACGAAGGATTTGTCGGCCAGCTTCACGCCATTGAGTCGACCCAGTGTGAGAGTCTTATCGCTGTAATGCCTGGCTTTGAAAGCAGCTTCAAAATCGTCGACACATTTGACCAGCACAACCGGACGATCCGCCTGTGCACACCGCCTCAGGAAATCATCCAGCCCATCACGCGGACCAAAAACAACGTGCAGGCCGATCTTGCTGCCACCCTCGGGCGCTTTGAGTTTCGTGTACGGCGCGGGCGTAGCGATCGGACTGGTCGCAATAGTCGGTGTTGGGATTATCGAGGCGGCAGTTGTCGGCGTTGGAATGATGGGAGCCGCCGTCGCCGGAGTTGCCTCCAGTGGGCTGATCTGATCAAGCAGCGAGCGGCAGCCCTTGGGCAAGACGAGCGCGGCACAGACACCCGCACCGAGCTTCAATAAGTGGCGTCGTGTAATCATCGGCCAATGGTATCACAGATCACCCGGCCCCTGCCTCGGAATTGCTTCAGCTAGCGGGATCATGCACGAGCACTCGTGGGACCGGCTAGCGGGGTGTGGTGCTGCCCAATCCAGCAGACGTGCAACGGAGTTGGCGCGCCTTCGGCAGCGCGGTGGGCCATCTTAGAAAGAATCGCTGTTGCAGATAAGGCCGATCGGGTTCTTACGCAGCGATCTCGTTCGTGCCATGGAAGGTGATCCGGCCGCTGGCGAACACCACCTGCACATATTCGGCTTTCAACTGCCGTTGCATTTCGGCGTTGGCCCGGATGTAGATATCCACGCTGCGACGCACATCGATGTTAATCCGTTGAAAGATTTCGCCTTGCAGCACGTGGACAATCGACTGAATATTCTCCAGGGGGGACTGCTTGGTCAAATTATCAATCACGACGGGGATGCGGCCATCGACGCGAGGTTCCAGCACGCGGACCTGAAAACTGCCCGGTGCGTTTCGAGCGATAGTGGAATACATCAGCGTTTTCTCAAAGACGACGCGCCGATCGATCATGGGCTGCCTGTTGTCGAGTGTGTCGGAGTCGAGAGCCTGATTGAATCAGGTATTGGCCGGACCATTGTCCCGCGTACTTCGGCAGCAGTGCGCTCAGCACTGCAAACAGGGGTCATTGTACACTTGAATTCGGGCCGCGCCAAATGACTAAGATACCCACACTCCATGTACACGCAAAACATGCCAGCCGCGGGGGACGCGGGCGACGAGCAAAAAACGAATTCGCCAACCGTATCAACTCCTGTGTGAACACGAAACTTAACGCGTTCACCATTCAAGCGCCAGCTGTGGTATAATCAGTGCACGTTTAACTGGATTGCGTGTTGTCTGCCGCCAGACCCTCTTACGGTCTGGCGGCTTTTTTTTACCGGCGAACAGCCGGTCACTTTAAGGAGATCGAGAATGGAAGCAAAGTTGTATGTGGGTAACTTGTCGTACACGACTAATGACGAAGATCTGCGCACGTTGTTCGCGCAGGCGGGCACAGTCGTATCCGTGGCGGTGATCAAAGATCGCGACACCGGCACCTCGAAAGGGTTTGGGTTTGTCGAGATGACCAGCCAGGTCGACGCGCAAAAAGCGATCAGCATGTTCAACGAATATAAGATGGGCGAACGCGCGCTCACCGTGAATATGGCCAAGCCGCGCGTCGAGCGCACCGGTGGGTCATCGCGCCGGTTCTAGTCGTCTCACTCACCAGCCGTCATCAACTCTGCAAGCAGCAGCGATCGACCGTGAAAGGAGCCTACTATGGAGTTCCGATCGGGTGACAATGTCGTCCATCCCAGTTACGGGGTGGGCAACATTGTACGGCTTGAAGAACGACAACTGGCCGAAGCCCAGATGCGCCTGTACTACGTCCTGGCGATCGGCACCACGACCGTATGGGTTCCGGTGCACTCCGATGGGTCAACCATCCTGCGGACCGTGACCGCCAAACAAGACATCGATCAATATCGCGCCTTGCTGAAGAGCCGCCCGACTCCGCTCGAGCGAGATCACAACAAGCGGCGCCTTGAAATCAACGAGCGCCTCAAGCAAGGCTCGTTTCGGGTGATGTGTGAGGTGGTGCGCGATCTCGCGGCCTGCGGCTGGTACAAGCAAATCGGCGAAGTCGATGCCGGCTTGCTGCAAAAAGTCCGCGGCAATCTGCGGCGAGAATGGGCGGCAGCCGCCGGCGTGTCGATGCCTGAAGCGATTCAGGAAGTGGATGCGTTGCTACTGGCCGGCCGCGAAGCCTACAAAACTGCAGCCTGACCCCGCGCCATAGCGCTGAAAGCGCCGGGACTAAAATCACAGACCGCCTCTTTGCGATTCCTCGAATGGCAGAGGGGCGGTTATGCTTTCGATCAATACAGCCAGAGGAGGAACTCACATGGATGAGATCAAAGACAGCTTACCGGGCCAGGTGTCGCCCGAGTGGGTCAAGCTCACCGCGGATGACGTTGCCCGGTTGAGCGGCAGGCGGGAAGAGCTCATCCTCGTCTTGCGAGGCTGGCATGGCTATGGTCGACTACGGGCAGATAGGGAAATCAACAATTGGCTGTATAACCATGGCCCGACACACACCGGGCGCACGTAGAATCGCGCCTGTGCAGTCCGATACTTGAGCAGGCAGGAAAACAGGAGAAACTAACATGGACCCGACCAAAGACATCTTACAAGGCAAGTGGCCTGAGCTCAAAGGCCAGGTGCAGCAGCAGTGGAGCAGTCTCACCGACGAAGACATTGCTGAACTCAGCGGCAAGGCCGAAGAGCTGGCCGGCGTATTGCAGCAGCGGTATCGCTATGGCCGCGTAGAGGCCGACATGGAAATCCGCAACTGGCTGCGCCACCATGGCAAAGCCAATGGTGCCAAAGCCTAAACACCGCACGATCACGTGGTCACCCAGCCTGACCCCGTTACTCGATATTCCAGCCGACTCAGGCAGGCCTTCAAGTTCGCATCCAGGTCGAGGCGCTTGATCCCAGCGCCGCAGAATCAATCCAGCCGGGCATACACAGGCGAAGACTCACGTCATCGCCTGTTTGCGTTATGGGCCAAGATGACCACCCGCCAGCAGACGGTTGATCGCTGAAAGAAGAAATTTCGCCCACGCTTATAGATCCCGGCGTTTCGTGTTACACTTAGCGGCCTGTCAGGGAGGGAGTTGCGCTGGCTGCCAATCGGCCGCAGTGGCGCGGCCCTGCCCGCGGCTCAAGACACCACTTGCGCCCGGTAGAGAGCAGTCGGGCGTTTTGCGTCATCGACTAAGCCCGCTCGATTGGCAGGCAGCGCGGCGATATTATTCAACATCAATCTTATGGAGGCAGAGCAGTGGTCAATATCAATACGAAAAAAGGAGTGATTGCCATACTGACCGGCGGCGGCGACGTTCCAGGTCTCAATCCGGCTATTAGAGCCGTCACAATCAGAGCAATTCGAGAAGGGTATGAGGTCGTCGGTATTCGGCGTGGCTGGGCGGGCCTCGTCGAACTCACGCGTGACCCCCAGGCCGACAATTCCGACAATTACCAGGTCCTGACCGAAGAAGTCGTCAACAAAGCGGGACGGACGGGAGGAACGTTCCTGCATTCCTCGCGCACCCGCCCAAGCCATGTCGTCAAGTCAGATGTTCCAGATTTCCTAAAAGACACTTACAATGCCGAGGTGAATGACCTGACACCCGAGGTGATCAAGAACCTGGACTATCTGGGGGTCGATTATCTCATTCCAATCGGCGGTGACGATACCCTCAGCTACGGCGTTCGACTGTATAAAGAGGGCGTAAGGGTTGTCGCCATCCCCAAGACCATGGACAATGATGTACCCGGCACCGATTACTGTATCGGCTTCAGCACTTGCGTCACTCGGACGATCATGCTGACGAACAGCTTGAGAACTTCGGCCGGATCGCATGAGCGGTTCCTGGTGCTGGAAGTGTTTGGACGTTATGCGGGCTTCACCGCCATGCTGCCGACCATGGCGGGCGCAGCCAATCGCTGCGTGATTCCCGAGTATAAATTCAATATCGAGTCCTTAACCGAACTGCTCGTCAGCGACCGGCATCACAATCCCAGTCGATACTCCGTCGTCCTGGTTTCGGAAGGGGCCATGTTCGAAGGCGGCGAGATGATCTTCAAGGATGCGGCGCGAGACGCTTATGGACATGCCAAGCTGGGCGGCATCGGCGATCTGGTCTCAGTCAAATTGAAAGAGCTCTCGCCCAGGTACAACAACGGCAAATCCATTGACGTGATCAACCAAAATCTGGGCTATCTGGTACGCGGCGGCGACCCCGACTCCATCGATTCGATTGTGCCCATGGCCTATGGAAATCTGGCGCTCGACCTCGTTCTAAAGAAAGTGCATGGCCGCCTCGTCGTTCTGAAAAACGGCCGCTACGATAATATGCCGATCGACGTCGTGACGAGCACCAAGAAGACAGTCAACGTCGAGCAGCATTACAACACGCAGCGACTGCGCCCACATTACAAGAGTTTTGAAATGAAGCCGCTCTTCATCATGACGAGTGAATAGCAATATTTCGGGGGAAGAACCTTGCGAAGGTTTGATCCGAGTTCGCTGTATCATGCGCGGAAACCTGCCCATTCCCGGCGCGATGCGCCGGTGGGCCGCCAGGCGTCGCAAGGTTTAAATCCCCCGCTTTTTGAGCGGCTACAGTCAATCTGCTATTTGAAAAACGCCAAAGCTTCCCAAAGGCTTTGGCGTTGTCATTCATGGACTCCTGATCATTGCGGCGCGCAGATCGGGTATCTCAATCTTTCTTTTACGCCCACCGCGCCAGCGCCACACCCGCCAGCACGCGCAGCGCCGCGCTGATCAAGATCGCCTCGCGCAGTCCGAATCCATCGGCCAGCAGCGGCCCCAGTATCGAACCGATCAGCAGCGCGGTGTTCAGCGCCATGTTGTTCAAGGCCATGTGCGCCGGCAGATCATCCGGCGACACGCGCTCCATCAAGCGATTGACCTGCGCGCCGCCCATCACGCCCGTGACCAGGCCGCCGAGCACCGACGCCGCAAAAAAGAGCACACCGTTCTGCGCCAGACCATGCAGCAGTGGATAAGTGCCATACAGCAAAGCACTGACGACGAATACCCGCCGGTGATCGTGCAGCCGCGTAAGCCGCGCCAGTTGCAGCGAGCCGATCAACATACAGGCATTAAAAGCGGCCGTGCCCACGCTGATGACGCCATCCGACAGATGCAGCACATCGACCTGCATTTTCGCGAACAAAGGCACGGGCACGGCCTGCGCGAAGTAGAAGAGCAGATATGCGCCAAGCAGCGGCCCGAACGGCCCGCGCAGCAGATCGATTCGCAAGGCCTGACCACTCGTAGGGCGCGGTGGCTGGATCACAGCCGGGACAGACGTCAGACCGATCGGCTGGATGCGGCCCAGATAGACCGTACTCAGCCCCGCTCCCGCCACACCGATCATAAACACGATCTGATAATTGAACGGAAAGGTGATTCTATCCAGCAGTTGGCCGCACAGCAGCGAAGTCACGGTCATGCTAAAAGCCATCAGCGCATTCCGCCGGCCGATGACGTGAGCACGCCATTCGGGCGGCACCACCTTTACGAGCGCGGCACTGAAGCCAATCGCCAACAGCGTGCCCGGTATCGACATCAACAGCACCAGCAGCACGTAAGACCAGATTTGCGTCGGCGGGGGCAGCAGCCATGGCAAGATCACCATGATCACGTAACCCAGACGGAACCAGATCGAACTGAGATAGGTGACACGAATCAGCGGGTGACGTTCGAGCCAGCGGCTGATGGGCATTGAGAGGAACAAGCTGATTAGCGCCGGGCCGGCCGACAGCAACCCCATCTCGATGTTGGACGCGCCGAGCCGGACCACGTAAACATTGAGAAAAGCAAGAGTGCTGCCGGCGAGGATGCCATAGCCAAAGATGTCGGCGTATAAAGCACGGAAGTTGCTGCGCAGGATGCGGCTGGGGCTCGAAACTGGTAGTATAGACATGGGATGCCATTAAACCACAGCCCGACAAGAGACACAAGCCAGACAGCCTGGTGACAGCAATTCTCAATTTGGACGCATGGCCGTGCTTGTCATTCCGAGGAACGCAGTTTGTGACGAGGAATCTCTACCCTGGCAGGCTCGCATTGTTGACTAGCGTAGAGATTCCGCCCATGTCCGGCGCAGTGCGCCAGGCGTCGCTCCGCTCGGAATGATAGTTGCCAAAATGCGACGTTAGAGCACATTCCTGACGGATTGATGGCATAATAGGCGGTATGAAACCCTATTCAACAGACCTACGTGAACGAGTGGTAATGAGTGTCGAGAGCGGCGAATG
>JADGQE010000177.1 GCA_017882055.1 Thermoflexales bacterium | reverse complement strand
ACCGCCTGCAGATTTGTGCCGGTGGCCCCATCGGCGACCAACACATCACCGATTTGCAACCGTTCCAGAAATCTGTTTGTCATGAAACGTCTCCGTTGTGCGCAAAGCAACTTGTTGTGGAGGATAGTATCATAAACTGGAGGCCGGTGTCAATTTACGGGGCGATTGATGTGACCTCCTTCAGTTGACTGGGCGATCGAAACACTCTATGCTGTGACTGCCGGACGAGGCCTTCCGTATGATTGGGGTATGATACAGCGTATTCCAAAAGTCGAACGTGATCGCTTTGATCATCTGGCCACCAGCCGATCGATCGCGCCTTTCTGATCGACCACGTAGAGTTCGCCGGCCTGATCTTCGCCGAAGGACGTGATCAACGCGCCGGAGTCTAAGCGCTCGGTCATCTGCCACTGGCCGGACGCGTCGCGCTGCAATGACCAAATTTTGCCGGAGCAATAATCGGCGAAGAAGTACAGGCCGTTCAACGCTGGATACTGCGTGCCGCGATAGACGTAGCCGCCGGTGATCGAGCAGCCGCCGTAAGCGTGACTATATTCGGCCACTGGCAGGACCAGCCCCGATTGATCGCAGCCGCTGCTTGGATTATAACAGTGCAAGCCTTCCATGCTGCGCCAGCCATAATTCTCACCGCCTTGGCTCGACGCCGGTTGAACGTTCACTTCTTCGTAGGTGTCCTGCCCTACGTCGGCAATGTACAGATCGTGCGTTACCCGATCGAACGAGAAGCGCCACGGGTTGCGCAGGCCATACGCCCAGATTTCGGGCCGAACGTCTTGGGTATTCACAAAAGGATTCGACGGCGGAATCGCGTAGGATTGCGCAGCGCTGACATCAAGCCGCAGCAGCTTGGCCAGCAGCACGTTGAGATTTTGCCCGTTGCCGAATTGGCCGTGTTGATCGCCCTGGCCGCCGCCATCGCCCACGCCGATGTAGAGATCACCGTCGGGGCCGAATTGCAGCTGCCCGCCGTTGTGATTGCCGACGGGGTGATCGATCGTGAGCAGGATCGTCTCTGAATTGGGATCGGCCACATTTGGATCGTTGGTCGATACGGTGAAGCGCGCGATCGTCACGGCCTCGTCCAATTGGCGCACGTAGTAGACAAAGAATTGTCCATTCGATTTGTAATGCGGCGAGAAAGCCACGCTGAGCAAGCCGCGCTCATTGGCATCGGACGAAACGCGATCGGTGATGTCGAGAAAGGGTTGATCAAGCAGCTGCCCTTTTTGAATGATGCGGATGCGGCCCGGCTGTTCGGTCACGAATAATCGGCCGCTGTCGTCGCTCGCATCGGTCAGATAGGTGGGGCGTTCGAGACCGGAAACCAGCGGCTCAAGATCGATATTGAATGCGGCGGGCGCAGAGGTTGTGGCCGCCGCTGTCGCCGGCGCAGCGGTCGCGCCAACTTTCGTCGGCTGTGAAGCGACCGTCGATTGAGGCAGCGGCGTCGAAGTGTCCGCGGCTGAAGTGGCCGCGGCTGAAGTGGCCGGGATCGAAGCCGGCGCAGCGGTTGATTGGCAGGCTGCGACCAACAACGCCAGGCACGCAATGAATATAAGGCGAATCTTCATGGTTTGTTCCCTGGCAAATTGGGAGATTTTCCTCTTCAGCGTTGGCAAGCGGTTCGGCCTGATCTTTCACCGCCGAGTAACTTTAAGTATCTCTGCGATCTGCCCACGCATGCAGTGCGGTGTGTCTGACGCTCCACTGGAGCGTCAGTGGCCCACCAGGTGCCAGGTGCAACGTCCTCTGCGGTGAAAACAACACTTTGGAAGACTGCCCCAAATTTGCAACGTTAAAATTGTACCAGAGATTCCGCCGTGAGCCGATGAGCGGCATTTGATTGACGATGCTATACTGGCCTATTCTGGTTTTTTCCAGGGCAACACGTTCCGCTAACTAATTCCCAACACTCTCCAAATAGGAAATTTGTTAAAATCGCGTAAGATAATGGCATCACCAAATATCCCAATAATAAGGATGAGGCCAACTATGAATAAACCGTTGACGACAGGCCAGATTGCCCGAATTTGTCAGGTCAGCCCGGCCACGGTCCTAAACTGGATTCGTGATCGGGGTTTGAACGCCTATATGACGCCGGGCGGTCATTATCGTGTGCAAGTGCAGGATTTGCAGGCTTTCGCCGCGCAGTATCGGATGCCGATTGATCTGAATCTCGGCGAAGAACGTCGTCCAGAAATCGCCGGGCCGCGAGGCCAATGATGAAGAAAATATTGATCGTGGAAGACAATGCAATGAATCGCGTTCTGCTTCAAGCCGTCTTGAAGCCGGAAGGCTACGAGATACTGCTGGCCGAAGACGGCCAGACTGGCGTCGACATTGCGCTTCGCGAAAAGCCGGATCTCATTCTCATGGATGTGATGCTGCCGGTGTTAAGCGGCTATGATGCCACGCGCCAGATCAAGATGAATCCGGAAACCCGGAACGTGCCGATCCTGGCGATCACGGCCAATGCCACTCCCCGTGAGCGCGATCGCGCCCTGGATGCCGGTTGCGACGGCTATCTGGCCAAGCCGATCGACACCCGCGCTTTGCCGGAACAAGTCCGATTGTTCATGCGCTGAGAGTGCAAGCCTCGGCATGCATGATAGAGCGCTGTGGCAGCGCCTGCTTCTAGCGGCGGCCATCATCTTGAATATGGCGGAGTACTTATGACTCAACGACTGACTAAAGCAGAAAACGTCAACCTTGGAATCACCGAACTGCAAAAGGCGAAGGCTGCCTTAGACGAGAGCGAGGCTTTTTATCACTCGCTGGTCGAGATCATGCCGCAATGTATCTGTCGCAAGGACCTCGAAGGCCGCTTCACTTTTGCGAACCGGCTGTTCTGCGAAGATGTTGGCTGGCCGCTGGAAGACCTCATCGGCAAGACCGACTATGATATTCATCCGCCGGAGATGGTCGAGAAATTTCGGCAAGACGATCGGCACGTGGTAGATACCGGGCAGGTCTTCGACATCGTTGAAGAGCGAGCGCTGCTGGGGGGCGAAACGGCCTACGTGCAGGCGATCAAAGCGCCGATTCGCAACGCTGAAGGCAAAACCATTGGCGTGCAGATCATGTTCTGGGATGTGACCGAGCATCAACGCGCCGAAGAAGCGCTGCACCGTGCCCATGACGAGCTAGAACTGCGCGTCAAGGAACGAACGGCTGAATTGACCCAGGCCAACGCTGCTTTGCAAGCCGATATCGTTGCCCGGCGACAGGCTGAGGAGGCGCTGCGCCAAACCGCGCTTCAGAATCAACAACTTTATCTGGCCGCCGATCGTCGCGAGCGCGAATTAGCGGCCCTCAACGAGATTTCGCAGGCCATCAGTGACCTGGATGTGCAGCGCTGTCTGCAAGCGGTAGCGACTCATGCCCAATCGCTGATGCAGGCCGATCTGGGCCGAGTGTTCTTAATTGAGCCGGATGGCCTGCATCTGCAAGCGGCCAGCGGCTTCAACGCCAGTCAGGCGGGTTCGTTAGTCTTGCCATCCGGACAGGGCCTGTGCGGCTGGGCGGCCCGGCAGCATGAAGTGGCTTACTCCCTGGATACTCTGGCCGATCCGCGCTATGTGAACACGATCGGCCGGACCCGTTCAGAGGTCGCTACGCCCCTCATTTATCAAGACGAAGTGATCGGAGTGCTGGATGTTCAATGGGGACGGTTGAATGCTTTTACGCCGAATGATGTGGAATTGTTGGGGCAGCTGGCAGCCCAGGCGACAATCGCCATCCGCAACGCGCGCTTATTTGCCGCCGAACTACGCAGCCGGCAGATCAACGAGACGTTGTTTAAAGTCGCGACGGTGTTTCATGCAACCGACAGTCTGGATAATATGCTGCTGGCGGTGCTCGACATCGCGCGCGAGGCGGTGCCCTTTGTCAGCGCCTCAATTGTGCTGCGCGATCCGCTGACCGACCGGTTTTTACTGCGCGCACAGCGAGATACGCCCAACTTCCGCCTGTTAGAAGAACAATTCTTCAACTTTGAAACCTTTGCCTATATCCGCCAAATGATGGCGACGCACCGGCCTGCCATCGTGGCCGACGCTCAAACCGATCCGGACTGGGTCTGGGTCGAAAATTCTGGCGACATTCGAGCGTGGCTGGGCGCGCCGCTCCTGATCAACCGGGAAGTCGCCGGCTTCTTGATGTTCAACTCCAATCAACCCAATTTCTATACCGGCGAGCATCTGCGGTTGACAGAGGCAGTCGCCCAGCAGATCGGACTGGTACTTGATAACGCGCAGCTCTTCAACGAAACCCGCCGTCAGGCCGAGCGCGAGAAAGTGATCAACAAGATCACCAACAAGATTCGTGGCTCGATGAACCTTGACGAAATCATGCAGACGACCGTCAATGAGCTGGGTCAAACGTTGGGTGTGTCACGCTGTCTGATCCGGTTGGGGGCCGATGTCAATGCCATGCCCATCGCGTGCGAGTTCGTTCAGCCGACCATCCCGCCGCTGGGTAAGGGAAATATCTTTATTCCATCAGGTGTGCGAGACGCTTTGCAGTCCCGACAGACTCTCGTCTTGAATGACACCGCCGGCGCTGAGGCTTCCGACGAATATCGGCAGTTGGGTGTTCACGCCATTCTGGCAACGCCCATCACCGCGCGCGATGATCTGCTGGGCCTGCTGGTCTTCCATGAATGCGCCGGCCCGCGTCACTGGCGGCGCGATGAGATCGATCTGGTCGAAGCCGTTGCGACGCAGGTCGGGGTGGCTTTCGCAAATGCCCGGCTGTATACTGAAACTCGCCGCCAACTGGGTGAGCTGGCCATTCTGCATACGACCGCCATTGCCATTGCCAGCCGAACCACGCTGGAAGAAGCGGTGCAGCAAGTAGCCCAATCGGTGTACGCTGCGTTTGAGGAAGTGTGTGTCTCGGTGATGCTGATTGAGCCTGAGGCCAATACACTGGTCGTTCGTGCGAGTATGGGCTATCAGGACGCGGTAGCCAGGTCGACACGGATCAAATTGGGACAGGGCATCACCGGCCGGGTGGCCCAGACCGGCCAGCCGATGCTGTTAACCGACGTAACTTCGGATCCGCGCTATATCGCCATTGAGAATTTCCCCAGCCGGTCGGAAGTGTGCGTCCCCTTGCGAAGCGGCGCCCAGATCATCGGCGTCCTCAATGTCGAAAGTGCACGGAGCAACGCCTTCGACGATCACGATCTAACGTTGCTGACGACGCTCGGTCACAACGTAGCCGCCATCCTCGAGAACATCCGCCTGCTGGAAGAAGTCCGTGCTGCAAACAATCGGCTACAGGAACTCGATCGGCTCAAGAGCCAGTTCCTGGCCAGCATGAGCCACGAGCTGCGCACGCCGTTGAATTCGATCATCGGCTTCAGCGAAGTGCTCGTCGATGGCCTGGCCGGCGGACTCACCGCCGATCAACGCGAGTATATCGGCAATATCCACATCAGCGGCAAGCATCTGCTCGCGCTGATTAACGATGTGCTCGATCTCTCCAAGATGCAAGCCGGGCGCATGACGTTGGATTGGCAGCTGTTTGATCTCCAGCCAGTCGTGACGGAGACGCGGGCCATTCTCCTGCCGATGATCGATCGGAAGCATCAACACCTGATCGTGGATGTCCCGACCGATTTGCCGCCGGTGTATGCTGATCCCTTCCGCCTCAAACAGATCCTGATCAACCTGTTAAGCAATGCTCACAAGTTTACGCCCAAAGAGGGGCAGCTGACCCTGCGCGTGAGACGGGCCGCCGAGCAGGCGCTGCTGTTTAGCATCAGTGATACGGGGCGCGGAATTCCGCCGGCGGAACAGGCGACGATCTTCGAGGAATTCCGCCGGATCGAAAATCCGGATGTTTTTCATGAAGAAGGCACCGGTCTGGGGCTGGCCATCACGCAGCGGCTGGTGGACTTGCAAGGCGGCCGCATCTGGGTCGAAAGCGCCGGCACACCCGGCCTCGGCTCAACCTTTTACTTCATGCTGCCCCTGACGCAGAACACATCCGACCTGGCGCCGTCGCGGCCGATGGATCGGGTCTCTACAACCGGCCCGGATTGGAATATGTCTCACCGCACGGTTCTGATCATCGAGGACGATCGCCAGTTCAGCGACCTGCTGGCGCTCTATTTGCGCCAGCTGGGCTATGATACCCGGCAGCGCTATACCGGCGCGAGCGCCATGGCCGCGATCACCGAACAGCAGCCCGATCTAATTACGCTGGATTTGATGCTGCCCGATCGTGACGGCTGGTTGATCCTGCGCGAGATCAGAGCCACGCCCGAACTGTGCAACATCGCTGTCCTGATTGTATCGGCGCTTGATCCGTCAACGACGGGGCTGGAAAATGGGCCGGTTGATTACTTGATGAAGCCGCTGGTCAAAAGCGAGTTGATTGAAGCCGTCCAGCGCTTGAATCCACTCGGCCCCAATCGGAAAGTGCACATCCTGGCGGTCGATGACGATCGACTGGTCCTGGAACTGCTCAAAGCGATGCTGGTTGATACGGAATTTGAAATCAGCGGCGAGGTCGATGCGAATGAGGCGTTTGAACAGATTAAACGCCAGCCACCGGATCTGGTTATCCTGGATCTTTTGATGACGATCATCAATGGCTTCGAGTTCTTGAAGATGCTGCGGGCCGATCCAGCCACCCGTGATCTGCCGGTGCTGATCCTCAGCGCCAAGACGCTGACGCCCGGCGAGCGGGCCGATCTGGCCGCCTCGGCACAGGCTGTGCTCTCCAAGAATTCACTTCAACGTGAGGCCCTGGTAGCCGAAATCCGGCGGATTGAACAACTGCGGACCGTGTTGGCCGACGCCGACGATCCGCGCGGACGCGGATCGAGAGCGAAAACCGAGATGTGTATAATCACCAGGTAGCAGTCAAGAGACTGCTACCCCGTGCTTCGTTTACGCGGCTATTGTTGCTTCACTTCAGCGCGCGCCACGCCCACCCAAAACTGCCGCAGGCAACTTATTCACAGCTGCTCGATTTCGCTGCGCAAGCGGCGATTCTGATCCAGCCAACCAACGGCATAATCAACCAGAGGTCGCTGCGGCATCAACCGCGCAGTTGCGTGTCCGACAGGTCCCCGCAGTTCGAGCCGGGTTTCCAAAGCAAAGGCTGCGCCGATCAGCATGAAGTCGTCCGCGTCAATGTTGAAATCTTGAAACTCAACCCACTGCCGCTGTCCATTCACCATCAGCGGTGCGCCGAGTTGGACGCTGCGTTTGCCGGGATATGTCGCACGGTGTTCGGCCAGATGGAGTGACGTGTTGTTGTCATGGCCCACGCCCAGCAGCAGCACCCAACCATCCAGATCGTAGATGCGCGCCAGCGGCGAGCCGTCTCCCAGCGGAAAATCCAGGGCATGCTTCCCCGTAATGACTTGAGCCTGTCTGCCCCACGCAGCAAAGGAAACTTGCGGATGCAAGCTGCGCCGCACACCCGGCTGCGCGCGAAAACATTCCGGGATGGCGCCCATATCGCGCGTCGGTGTGAGATCAGGATCGAAAGCCGGCATGGTTTGCCGGATCGATTCCCACCACACTTGAGGCACGGGCGGATGTTGCCACCCGGCTGGATCAGACAGATCGCCCGAATGGGTCGGCATGACCAGCGTGCCATCTGAACCCAGCACACTTTCGAGTGCTTGAATCACAGCCACAGCTCCACCGCACACCCAGCCCAGCGAGCTGAGTGACGAATGGACAATCAATGTCATGCCGGGCTTAAGGCCCAGCGCCGCAAAATCGGTCGCCAGTGAAGAGACAGTTACTGGCTGATCGCCGTCCAGTTTAATAGCATCAACTTCGCTCATCGATTATTTCACCGTATCACAATACTCAGTAATCGATGCGGCGCATAAACCGTCTTGACGATTTGCTTGCCCTCGATCAATCTTTTAACTTCAGCGGAGGCCAATGCCTGCTGCGTAATCTCGTCTTCGCCGGCATTGGCTGGCACTTCGATGCGATGGCGCAGCTTGCCGTTGACCTGAATCGGGATGGTCATCAGTTCGTCGACGACGAGCGTGGAA
>JADGQE010000176.1 GCA_017882055.1 Thermoflexales bacterium | reverse complement strand
ACCGAAGATTTCATGACCGCCGACTGGGCGCGCATCCCATATGATATACTGGCCCGCATTAGCAGCCGCATCGTCAACGAAGTAGCGGGTGTGAATCGCGTGGTGTACGACATTTCGTCCAAGCCACCGGCCACGATTGAGTGGGAATAATTCCGTTATTCGAGCCAAACCTTTAACCGAAGGAGTCATCAGATGGGACGTACACAACTATTGAAACAATCATTTTGGATCTTGCTGCGGCACCCCGCATTATGGGTGATATCGCTGGCAGGAATTGTGGTAGGCTTTGTCGCCAGCGCGGTCTTTCTCGATGCATCCGCCGCGTCGGCGATGATTCGAATGATTGTGGCGTTCTTGACAATCGCTTTCACGAGCGGGGCATTGATCAGCATGATCGACAGCCTCGCGAACGAGCACCCTGTGACTGTGAACGATGGTATACGGGTTGGATTGCGGCATATGACTCAGCTCGCGTTAATTGACCTAACCCTGATCATTCCGACGTGGATTATTTTATATGCCGTTACCGGTGAAGTGGCGACCCTCTTCACCAGCGAATTGGGCCAGCCCGGCGGTCTTCTGGCGATAAATGCGGTGGCCTATATCGGCTCGTTCCTGGGTGCAGTGGGGTTGGTCATCCTGGTCATCTTGATCACAGGTGTGATTGGTATTGGCGCCAAGCGCGCGGTCATGCTGGAAGATCAATCGGTGCTGGCCGCCCTGCAACGCGGCTGGCAGCTGCTGCGCACGCATTTGATCGATTACGTCGTTATCGGGACGATGTTATTGGGCCTCGTGATTGTGCTGGGTTTTTTGTTCGCGGCGACCATCGGGCAAATCGTAACGTCGATGCTGCCCGGCCAGGGCGGCACGATCGAGCCGGCGGCGATGTATACCAACCCAATCGGTATCGCGTGGATTGTATTTAACCTGCTCTTGAGCGCCTTGATCGAAGTCTTCGCTTCCGGTGTATGGACGCTCGCTTACCGCCAATGGCGCGCAGACAACGTCATCACGCCGTCATCGGATTGATGATCGACTAAGGCACACTTTCTATGAACCACGGGTCCCTCTTCAAACGATCGTCCGCGCGAATGTGGCCCCCACGTTGTGGGTGTTCGGGCTTATCGCGGCGCTATCCGGCGGCGGATTCAACTTCCGCCGATCCGAAAACGCGTTGCAAGCCTGGATGAGTTCTATACGCCGACTGAACCTTCTGCTGTTGATCGGTGTAATCCTGACAGCGTGCAGCCAACCCAGGCCGACACCGCGGCCGACCGCCACGTCAAGGCCCACCCTCATTCCGCTGCCGACCCTAATACCGACGCTGACGATGCCGCCTTCACCTGGCCGCCCATCGATCACGCCGAAGCCCACCCGCACGATCGGCCCGGTGGCAACTCCGGCGGCGTCGATCGTTTTCACATCGACCGATTCGCTTTTCACACTCAAGGTGCCGTCGAATTGGGTGACCAGCAACGGCAAGTCGCAAATGAGCAACAACCAGTCGCAGCAAATGAATTACGTGGTGCTGAGCGCGCCCGGCACTGCGCCCCAGCCGGCGATTTTGATCTACTACAACTGGCCCGCGGTCAGCACGCTGACGAGCGACGATGTCTGGGAGCGGGCTTATGCGCTCGCTTCGGCCACTTTCAAAGTGTGCCCCATGACACTCATGACCGGCGGTTCGATCACGCTGGGTGGCGAACCTGGCAAATACATCGGCTACCTGGATAGCTGCGGGGTTCAGGGTGAGTTGATCGGATTTATACACAATACCGTCAATTTCGGCCTCCTGATCGAAGCGCCGAACTCACTCTGGGATAAGTGGCGGCCCATTTTGCGCGACATCAGCGGCTCACTCGTATTCACGAAGTAAGACCGGGTGGCAAGCATCTTCGGAGAATCCAATGGAGTATGTGACGCTGTTACAACGGGCCTGGCAGATCATCAGCCGAAGCAAAATCCTGTGGTTGTTCGGGCTGATCGCCGTGTTGGCCGGGCAGGACGCCGTGTTCAACCTGCGCAGCGCGTTCCGCTTGCAGCCGCTCGCCGAAGCGATCGTCAATCCACCGGCGGCTGCGGCCAATGCCCTCTATGCACTGTCGTCCAGCGGCACAAATTTTCTGCTCGACGGACTGATCATCTTTGTCGGGCTGATGTTGATTGCGATTGGCGCGATAGCCAGCGCGGCGTTGATCGGCTTGACGCAAAATGCCGAACGGGGTCTGGCCGTGAACTTTCTGACGGGCTTGCACATCGGCGTGAAGCGCATCTGGCCGCTGCTCGGTATCCGATTGATCTTCAATCTGCCCGCGGTCGTGTTGTCGTTGATTGCCACTTTCCTGATGACGCGCTTGATCGATTTTTCCGGCCCGCCGCTCAGCTATCCACAAATGCTGCAAGTGCTCCAAAATTCGGGCGTCCTGCCGCTGCTGCTGATGGCGGGCGTCGTCTTTGGCGTGCTGATCGGCGCGATCGGTGTGGGCGCGGATCGCGCCTGCGTGCTGGAAGAAACCGGTGTAGTCGAATCACTGAAACGCGGCCGGGCGATTCTGCGCCGCAACGTGGCGAAGTACATGGTGATCACCGGCATCTTCATTGCCTCCACGCTGCTGATCGTTTTCACCTTTGCCTGCCCGCTCGCGCTCATTTTTACCGATCGAGTCAACCAGCTGGCTCAAGCCGCTCCGCCCGGATCCGATATTACCTACTACTTTCTCAACGATCCGGCCGGCCTCATCATCGGACTGATCTTGCTCGCCGTGTATGGAGGCGTCACCGCTTATACGTCCATCGTGTGGACCCTGGCCTATCGACGCTACGGCTAGACCCAATACTGTTTAGATAAGACAGCGGAGGCGGCTCCCACACCGCACTGCACGCAGTGGGTGCAAGTGTGCCGCCGGGCGTGGGAGCCCGGCCCGCTAACTAAACAGTGTTGCGGCTAGACCCGCCGTGATCCGATCGATCGACCTGCGGTGCTACCAGCCTCGACGTTACTGGTTGCCGCATTACAATGAAAGCCTCCTTTGTGCTAAAATAGTCTTAATGAATCTCTCGCATCCATCATCCTTCTGAGGCTGCAAGCACGATGTCCATTCCACTCGATTCCATGGTCGGTGAATTGCAGATGGTGTCCGGTGTTCGCCAGTCCACTGCGCCGGCGACCGCCGTGCTCACTGCGCCGCGACGCGCCGCGCGCGGCCGGGCCGAGGATACGCTGTACATGCTGGCGGATGTGACCGGCGGCACTTCCAGCGGCATCCTGGCCGAACTGATTCAACGCGTCTCGCAGCTGTATTGGTCGACGCCAGGCAGCGTCACTGCGGCGCTGCGGGCCGCCATCAATGCGGCGGGTGAATGGCTGATGTCGCGCAACGTCGATACACCCGTGTCCGATCGGCAAAACGGCGGCTTATCATGTGCCGTGCTGCATGGCGCGAGCGTATTCATCGGACAAGCCGGCCCCGCCAACGCTTACGTCTCACATCAAGGCTCGCTCGAACAGTTTCCGGCGCGTGATTCGGATCCACTGCCGCCGCTCGGCATGTCGCGCTCGGTCGAGATCCGATTTGCCCACGCGGATTTACAGCCGGGCGATGTGATCCTGTTGACCGATGCGCGGGCAGCCGATCGGCTTCCGCTCGACTCGATCCGCAGCGCGATCACTTACGTAGGCAGCGAGCAGTCTTTGCACAACCTCGAACGCTTAACGGGCAACGGCGATTTGATCGCGCTCGTCATCGAAGTCGTGCCCTCGGCTGCTGCAGTCGTTGCCGCCACAGCTTCGGCTGCGTCGAATCAGACCGTGCCTGCGCAACCCGCTACGCAAACCACAGCCACGCCCGCGCCAACACCCGTGGCTCGATCGACTCCACTGCCCGCGACGACTGCACCCAGACCTGCACCGGCAAAATCCGCGCCCGCTGCGCCGGTGAGTGCCCCACGCCCGATCGATCGATCTGAGAAAACGACAGCGCCACGCACAGAATCGATCGGCGCCACGTTTCGCGCCTGGCTCGGTGCGCTGGGTCATGGCATGCGACGCGGAGCCGGATCGGTCGGCACCGCTGGACAGATCATGGTTCAACGCACCTTGCCCGATCCGGTGACGGGCCAGGCACAGCGCCGCCCGACTCAGCGCACATTGAAATTTGCCAACGAACTGCCGGTGTTGGCCGGAATTGCGATCGGCATTCCCGTCATCGTCGTCTTGATCTTCGCAACGATCTTCATTCGCACCAGCACCCAGGCCCACGTTGAATCGCTGTTGATCGATACCCGGAACGAGATCGCGTTGGCGGCGCAATCAACCGGGCCGGAGGTGCGCACGCATTGGCTGAATGCACTCTCTTCGGCAGCGGAAGTTCTTAACCTTATGCCCGACAATAACGCGGCAAGCGACAAGTTACAGCAAGCCCAGGCCGAAATCGATCGGATCGACAACATCGTGCGCCTGGCGCCAATCAAGTTGTGGGACTTCAAATCGACCGGGCCGTTTCGTCTGGCCACGCAGGGCTTCTCTTTGTTCGTGCTCGATCGAAGCAAGAACCAGATCGATCGCGTCACGCTGAATTCGGCCGTGGACGGCATCGAAGGCGGCGGACCGGCCACCGTGTTTCAGGCCGGCACATTGATCGGCAGCAAAGCGCCGGGCGATCTGCTCGACATGGAGTGGATGAATTCCAGCGAGAAGCACCCGGCCAGTAACCTGATCGTGCTGCATCGGTCCGGCTTGATCGAATACACATTGTCGTTCGGCCTGAAACCGACCGACTTTGGCGCGAATGTCGTTCCGGCCAACGCCCGGCGGATGCGCTCGTTCAACGGCAATTTGTATCTCCTGGACGGGACGGCCAATCAGATCTGGCGCTATTCACCGACCAGCGATGGTTACAGCAGCAATCCCGAAGCGTATTTCAAGCAAACACCGGCCAATCCAGGCAAGGCGATCGACATGGTGATCGACGGCAGTATTTACATCATTATGCCCGATGGGCAGATCAACAAATATCTGGGCGGTGAGCCGGACAAGTTCCAAATCATGGGGTTGAGCAAACCGCTCGGCCAGCCCACCGCCGCCGCAGTCGATGCGAAGGCCACCGCCAGTTCGCTGTATGTCGCCGATCGAGCCAATCAACGCATCGTGCAGTTGCGACCCGATGGGCAGTTCTTGCGGGATTTTCGGGCTACCGGCCCTGCTTTCAATGCGGTTGACGATTTGCTGATCGACGAGCAAAATGGCCGTTTGTTTGTGATCGGCGGGGGCGTGTTATATACGGTGCAACTGCCGCCGTTGACTGCACAACCGTAAACAGGAAACAGCGGCTCTGATGATCTACACATCGACGATTAACGCCGAACAAGCGCTGAAAGAACTGCTGGATGGCAACAAACGCTACACAAGCGGCATCTACAGCAACGCATCTTTGTCGATGCCGCGCCGCATCGAGGTCGTGCGAGGGTAGTACCTGATTACCGTCGTGGTCGGTTGTTCCGATTCACGCGTGCTGCCGGAAATCGTTTTCAGCATCAAGGATAACTATGAGTTCAAATCGCAGCACCGCAACACCCCGCCATCGGCCCAGCCGGTTGCTCGTTTACTGGATCGCCGGCTTCTTGATTGTGAGCGCAATTGCGTCCATCACTTTCTTCAATCTCGTCCGCGAGATCGTCAAGAACTGGAACGTCACGGCTCTGGCCGGGCCTAGCACCACCAACATCAGTACTGAGCCTGGCGCGAACCCGGTCAAAGTGGAAGTTCCGGAATGGCA
Source organism: Thermoflexales bacterium (assembly GCA_017882055.1). Classification (GTDB taxonomy): domain Bacteria; phylum Chloroflexota; class Anaerolineae; order Fen-1058; family Fen-1058; genus JADGQE01. The sequence goes on along the minus strand of JADGQE010000176.1, from coordinate 2,324 downwards.
GGGCATCGAGCGCGTCAACGTGCTGCTGCTCGGCATCGACGAACGCGAGGTAGAACAGGGTCCCTGGCGCACCGATACGATGATTGCGCTCACGATCGATCCGGCTTCGCACACGGCCGGCATGTTATCCATTCCGCGTGATCTGTGGGTGCCGATTCCAGGCTTCGACGAGGGCAAAATCAATACCGCCCACTTTCTCGGTGACGCCACCAAATATCCCGGCGGCGGCCCGGCGCTGGCGATGGAAACCGTGCGCTACGATCTGGGTATCCCTGTTCAATACTACATCCGCTTGAACTTCGGCGGGTTCGAGCAACTGATCGATCAGATCGGCGGCATCGATATCTACGTCGAAAACACCATCGACGATCCATTGTATCCCGATTGCTGCAATGGTTACGATCCGCTGCACATCGACAAAGGCTGGCAGCACATGGATGGCGCGCTGGCGCTCAAGTACGCGCGCACCCGCCACAACGATCAGGGCGACTTTGGCCGCGCCCATCGCCAACAACAAGTGATCCTGGCGGTGCGCGACAAGGTGCTCAAGAGCGATATGCTGCCCACCCTCGTCACCAGGGCCGGCTCGATTGCCGACATCCTGGGCAATTCGGTCCAGACCAACCTGTCGATCGATCAACTTATCCGCCTGGCCAGGCTGTCCACTCAGATCGACGCCAAGAACATCAAGCAGGCCACCATCGACGAAAATATGACCCTGCCCTACAGCACGCCGACCGATCCGCCGCAGGACGTGTTGATTCCGCTGCGTGACAAGATTCGTGAAGTCCGCGATCAGATCTTCGGCACAGCCCCGATTACAACCAGCATTTCCAGTGGGACGCCTGGTGGGCCGCCCAGCGGGCTGCGCATCATCGTCGAGAACGGCACCTATGTCGAGGGACTGGCCGCGAAAACAGCCGACCACTTGAAGTCACTCGGCTTCAACGTCATCAGCTTCACTTCGGCGGATCGCTTCGACTACGCCCAGTCACGCATCATCAACTACAGCGGTCAGGCCGACACGGCCTTCAAGTTGGCCCAGACCCTCGGCCTGTCGGCGACGAACGTGATCACCATCGCCAATGGCCGCACCGATACCGACATCGTCGTGACGCTCGGCAGCGATTATCATCTGCCGGCGACAGCTACGGCAAAACCTTGACTTGAAGGTAATCGTTCAGGGGGCATCGCACATTTACCACAAAGACACTAAGGCACGAAGATTTTTAGCAAGATGCGGTCAACTCACAAAAGAACTTGGTGTCTTTGTGCCTTGGTGGTGAGATTTTGATGCACTTAGCGTGACAACCGATATTGGAGAAATACCTATGGCGACATCGCATAATGGTTGGAAAAACTGGTACGCGCAATGGAACGAACGCTTCGGCCCGGAGAGTGTCGAAGACGTGAGCAACATGATCCCATACGATCAGCTGGCCATGTGGGGCGAGCGCTTCCGCGATCTGGTGATGCTTAACGATCACTGGATGGGCTATATGCACGCTCAGCCGATGATCCTGGAAGACGGCATGTCGATGGCGTTTGTGTTGTACGAAGCCGGCGTCGAAGTGGACGAATTGCTCGATCTCATGGATGAATTCGAACCGCTCGAAGGGGCGATCGTCCGCGTCGGCATCCCGCTGTGTTGGCTGACCGATCCGATGGATCACGTCCACGATCTGCTCGGCATGGTTCAGGACCTGCCCCATATCGATCGCGATGTGGCCGATCAGATGCAGCAAACGCTCGAAGAGATGCTGGGCGATACGCCGAATAATCTATCCGGCGACTGGGCCGATATCTTCCGCTCGATGTCGATCAACACGGTGCAGTGGCTGCTGGACATCGTCGACCTCATGGGCGACCACGGTCGCCTGGTGCTGCGCGCGTGGTGGCAGGGCCGTCTGATTACGCTGCTGCGCGAAGCGGCCTCCACCCCGAAGCGACGGCGCGGCGGACGGAAGAAGGCCCAGCCCGACGTGCCCGGCGTCTTTATGGATTTGATCCAGAGCCTCGACCTGGGCGGCATCGAGACAGGCGCGGAAGAAGACGATGACGCGGAGCGTGGGGTGTGAAGTGAAAGCGGGAAATGCTATGCCGCATAAGATACCCCACAGGCGTCTTATACGGAAAGTGTACGCCTAAGACGCTGTATAGGGTGCTTATACGGAAAGTTTCCGTCTAATACATAGTTGAACTAAGCGCTTCGCGCAGCGATCCACTTCCCCGGTAAAACATCCTCGCGCGTTCTTCGCTTGATTGCTGGTCAGGGCTATACTTTCTGAAGGATCTCAAATCACTTTCAGGAGGATAGTCATGAC